>CAYMSG010000012.1:0-21952 GCA_964392955.1 uncultured Chitinophagaceae bacterium
CTGGTGAATCCACACACCCTCATCATCTGCATTGGGACTCAGTACCTGCAGCAGATTGTTTTTCATTTTACTTTCATCGAGGGTGATTTGTCCGTAACGGGGTTGTACATTTTTCCGATTCGGGAACACCCATATCTGTAAGAATTTTACTTCTTTATCCTTGTTAGCATTCATTTCACTGTGGGCAATGCCTGTACCTGCACTCATTACCTGGATATCTCCCTGCTTAATGATGGCTTCGTTGCCCATACTGTCTTTGTGTTTCAGATCGCCACTTAACGGAATGGAAATAATTTCCATATTATCATGTGGATGTGTACCAAAGCCCATACCTGCTGCTACCGAATCATCATTCAGCACTCGCAATGCACCAAAATGGATCCGCTCCGGGTTGTAATAACCTGCAAAGCTGAAACTATGGAAACTGTTAAGCCAGCCATGATTTGCATGACCCCTGGTTGCTGCTTTGTGTAAGACCTTTTTCATAATTGTTCCTTTATTACATGTATGTACATGTATTTGTTTAAAAAAATATCAATTTTCTTTTGCCCTGATCTGCTCCAGCAACTGGTTAAGTGCTGCAGCTTCTGCATCATTGATTTGAAGGGTTGCTTCAAACACGTTATTGATGCGCTGTGTACTCAAGTCCAGGATATTTAAACCTGCCGCAGTAAGCGACATTACCGTGTGGCGTTTATCGTTTGCATCGGTTGTTCGCTTTACCAGTTTTTTCAACACCAGCCTGTCTATGATCCTTGGTACATTGGAGCTTTTCTCGATCATTCGGCCTGCAATATCTTTCACACACATTTCATCGGGCGACTTCCCTTTCAGAATCCGTAATACATTGTACTGCTCATGGGTTAAATCAAACTCTTTCAACTCACGGCTCATCAGGGTTTTCAACCACCAGGCTGTGTATAATATATTCAGCCCCGCTTTATGAGTTTCGTTTCTAAAATTCACACTTTGTATCGCTTGTTCCAGTTTCACAATGCAAATGTATGTACATACATGTAATTTTCCAAACAAAAAGGCCAGTGGTTGGAACCAATGGCCTTTTTTCACAATTTCTTAGTTTTTAACCAGCTCCGGAAGGATGGCTTTCATGGGAGCACAGTCTTTGTATTCATCTTCAATCTGTACAAAAAATGTCTTAGAGTTTTTAATGAACCACTTTTCCAGTTCTTTTTCTTTTTTCTCTTCCAGGGCTCGTGCTGAAAGCTTGCTGTAATCATCTTGCAGATTTTCACGGTGCGGTGCTGTGCGTGCAATCAGATAAATTAAACGAACCCCTTTCTTACCACGGAGATCAGTAAAGGCAAATGGCTGTGAAAATTCGCCCGGCTTCAGTTTCTCCAGCAGTGGAATCATGTCTTTGTCCAACTCGTCAATTGTAACAATGGATGAACCATCCTGTCCACGCATAATACCTGCTGTGAACTTTGAATTCTCTTCATCAGAATATTTGCTTACCGCTTCTCCAAATTTCATCGTTCCGGCAATGAGTTTAGAACGAACGGTGTCAAGTTTATTAATCGCATCGTTAATATCGGATTCATTGATCCGTGGGATTTTTAAGATGTGACGAACCGTTACTTCATCTCCATTACGTGACAGGCACTGTATAATATGATAGCCGAATTTTGATTTGATAACACGTGAAATCTGACCCTCCTTCAAAGCCATAGCCGTATTAAAGAAAGTCGGATCCCACTGGTTATCGCCCCGGTTCAACACATACAACCCGGCGTTTTCTTTTGCAGCAGGGTCATCGCTGTATTGGGATGCAAGGAAATCCATTTTTTTACTTCCTGCTTCCACCTGGCGCTTGAATTCTTTCAACTCATCCTGTGCATATTCCTCCATTTCACGACCGGCTTTGGGATACACTACAATTTCACCGATCTCCAGTTCTGTTTCGTAAAAGGCCAAACTGTCTTTTGGGATCTTGTTAAAATAAGCTCTTACTTCTGTGGGCGTGATCTTTACATTCTCTACAATCTTGCTTCGCATGGCAGATGCCAATTTGCTTTCTTTGATCGGCTCCCGCATTTCTTCCCGAAACTGAAAAATGGTTTTACCGGTAATCTGCTCAATTACTTCTTTGGAACCATATTGCTGAATGAAGTAACGGAGACGATTGTCAACATCTGCTTCTACCTCTTCATCACTGATAGGCAACGAATCTTTTTCGGCCTGGATCGCCAGCATTTTATTAATGATCAGCTGCTGCATGAGATAGCAGGATGCATCGGGAGGTAATTCATAATCCTTGGCTCTTGCATCGTTGATCTGGTTGTCAATATCCGACTTCAGCACGATCCTGTCGCCCACCACACCAATAATTTTATCTGCAACAATCTTTTTTGTTTGCGCCTGCACTGCCATAACAGCCAACACTGCAACAATGGTAAATAACTTCTTCATTTGTAAGAGATGAGTATCAAAAGTAATAGAGATGGCCGTCTTATGAGCACGGCCATCGTTGTTTTAACAATCTGTTTCTATGTAAGCGAAGGCTTAGAGTGTACGTTTCACTTCTTCTTCTTCAAACGCTACAATGGTATCGCCCACGTTGAGATCGCTGAAGTTTTTGATAGTTAAACCACACTCCATGTTGGAAGCTACTTCTTTTGCATCGTCTTTAAAGCGTTTCAAACTTCCCAGCTCAGCAAAACCACCTTCTGTACGTGGGTACACCAATACACCATCACGGAAGAGGCGGATCTTCGCATCACGCTTCATTTTTCCTTCGAGCACATAACAACCGGCAACGGTTGCCTTATCAAACTTGTACACTTCACGAATTTCAACAGTGGCAACTTCCTTCTCTGTAATCTTTGGTTCCAGCAATCCTTCCATCGCACTCTTCACTTCTTCAATAGCGTTGTAGATGATCGAGTAGTTCTTGATCTCCACACCTTCCTGCTCTGCAAGTCTGGATGCCTGCAACGAAGGACGAACGTTAAAACCAATCAGGATGGCATCTGATGCACTTGCCAATGTTACATCGGCTTCAGATATCTGACCCACTGCTTTATGAACAACATTTACAGCAATCTCTTCCGTTGACAATTTCTGCAATGAATCGGTTAAGGCTTCTACGGAACCATCCACGTCACCTTTGATGATGAGGTTGAGTTCTTTAAAGTTACCCAGTGCCAAACGGCGACCGATTTCATCGAGTGTGATATGCTTCTTGGTTCTGATACCTTGTTCACGAAGAATCTGTGCACGACGGCCGGCAATTTCTTTTGCTTCAGCTTCGTCTTCATACACTTTAAATTTCTCACCCGCCTGCGGAGCACCATTCAAACCAAGAATCTGCACGGGTGTAGATGGACCCGCTTTTTCAACCCGTTGGTTACGTTCATTGAACATCGCTTTGATACGCCCGTAGTACTGACCCGATACGATGAGATCACCTTGTTTGAGTGTTCCGTTTTGTACCAGGATCGTTGCAACATATCCACGACCCTTATCCAATGATGCTTCAATGATAGAACCTGAGCCTTCCCGGTTTGGATTGGCTTTCAGCTCCAGCAACTCAGCTTCAAATGATATTTTTTCCAACAGTTTATCAATGTTCAATCCTTTTTTAGCTGAGAGTTCCTGGCTTTGGAATTTACCGCCCCACTCTTCCACCAAAATATTCATCTGCGATAACTGCTCGTATATTTTTTGCGGATTGGCTCCCTCTTTATCGATTTTGTTTACCGCAAAGATCATGGGTACACCAGCCGCCTGTGCGTGACTGATGGCCTCTTTTGTTTGCGGCATTACCGCATCATCAGCAGCTACTACAATCACCGCAATATCCGTCACTTTCGCACCACGGGCACGCATGGCTGTAAAGGCTTCATGACCGGGTGTATCAAGGAAGGTGATTTTTTTACCGGCAGCATTGGTTACTTCGTATGCACCAATATGCTGGGTAATGCCCCCGGCTTCGCCAGATACTACGTTCGCATTACGGATATAATCGAGCAATGATGTTTTACCATGATCTACGTGACCCATAATGGTAACAATGGGTGCACGAGGCTGCAGGCTGTCTGCATCATCATCTTCATCTTCCTCCTCCATTTCGGCCTGCTTCTCCATGTCGATGAATTCCACTTCAAACCCAAACTCACCTGCTACCAGTTCAATTACTTCCGCATCCAAGCGCTGGTTGATCGACACCATCATGCCAAGGCTGAAACATTTTGCCACTACATCGGTTGCTGATACATCCATCAGGCTGGCCAGTTCGGCCGCACTGATAAACTCAGTTACCTGCAGCTTGTTATCTTCGCCTCCTTCCTGCATGTTATCGGCCATTTCATCACGCTTCAGTTTCCGGTATTTCGCTTTCAAGCTCTTGCCTCTTCCACCCTGGCCCGTAAGTTTCGCCTGTGTTTCACGCAGTTTTTCCTGGATCTCTTTTGCATCAATCACTTTATCTTCCCTGCGTCCTTGTCCTGCACCACGGCCACGGTCGTTTCTGTTTACAACTCCTCCTGGTCGAACATCGCCACGACGTTGGATACCGATGGTTGGACCAGTTCGGGCCGGAGGCGTTGCGCCAGATTGCTGACCTCCTGCTTGTTGACCGGGCGCTTTTTTATCGATCGGGATTCGCTTACGTTTACGTTTTTCTTTATCTGTAACAGGTTTGGGCCTTGTTTCAGAATTAACCGGCAGTTCTATTTTTCCAAGAATCTTGGGACCTTCCAGTTTTTCGGCCTTGATATTTTCAATGACAACATCTTCCTCTTCTTCGGCTTCTGCTTCCTGTTCAACAATCACTGGCTGAACCACTACTTTTTCTTCAGGCTTCACCACTTCAGGCTCTTCAACTTTTGGTTCTTCCTTTTTCTTCTTCTCAACTTTTTTCGGCCGGGTTGAGGAGTCAATCTTATCGAGGTCGATCTTGGTAACAATCTTTGGACCTTCTACTTCAGGAGCTTCAATTTTGATGATCGCTGGTTCGGAGGTTGGAACCTCAACGGGCTTTACCTCTTCCACCTTTGGCTCTTCCACCGCTACCACCACCGGAGGCTCGGGTACCACCACTTCAACCGGCTTTACTTCCTCTGCTTTCGGCTCTTCTTTTACAACCTTTTTTACTTCTTTTTTGATGGAGAGATCTTCCTCTTCTTTCTTTTTCTTAAGATCGGCCATGCCTCCTTTCGGAATTTCGATCTGATCACTTTTTGCTTTCGCCAGTTTATCAGATGAGAATTCTGCCTGCAACGAACGGTACATGGTTTCTGTAAGCTTTGCAGTTGGTTTCAAATCATCTTTACTGAAACCTTTCCCTACCAAAAAGTCAATAAGGGTATCCTTACCAATATTAAACTCTTTGGCAGCGGCCATCAAACGTGGTGTATTACTTTCTGACATAATTTACTTCCCTCATCCTTGCCGGAGCAGGCAGGGAACAGCTTGTTTAATTGTTTAAATATATCGAGCCTGAATAACCTTTTACCGGTTATTCCTGTTCAAATTCTTCTTTCAGGATACGGCGTACATCTTCGATGGTTTCTTTTTCCAGATCGGTACGGCGTTCCAGTTCTTCGGCTGTTAAATCCAGTACACTGCGTGCTGTATCGCAACCAATGCGTTTCAATTCATCAATCACCCAACCTTCGATCTCATCTGTAAATTCATCCAGATCAATATCAAATTCATTTACTTCCTCTTCTGTATCACGATACACATCAATTTCGTAACCGGTTAACTCGCAGGCAAGTTTAATATTTACACCACGCTTCCCGATAGCCAATGATACCTGGTCGGGTTTTAAATATACTTCTGCATGTTTTGCTTCCTGGTCAATATCCATGCTGGTGATTTTGGCAGGCGTTAATGAACGTTGAATAAGCAGGTTGATGTTGGATGTATAATTGATCACATCAATATTCTCATTCTTCAGTTCACGAACAATACCGTGAATACGGCTACCTTTCATACCTACGCAGGCACCCACCGGATCAATCCGGTCATCGAAGCTTTCAACAGCCACTTTTGCTCTTTCACCGGGCTCACGTACAATTTTGCGGATCACGATCAAGCCATCAAATATTTCAGGCACCTCAATTTCCAGCAATTTAGCAAGGAACAACGGACTTGTTCTTGACAAAATAATCACAGGTGCATTGTTCTTCAACTCTACCTTTTTAATAACCGCACGGATATTTTCACCTTTCTTGAAATAATCCTGTGGAATCTGTTCGCTTTTTGGCAACAGTAATTCATTTCCTTCTTCATCGAGCAGCAATACTTCTTTTTTCCAGACCTGGTACACTTCTGCACTCAGGATTTCACCAATACGATCTGAATATTTCTGCACCAATACGTTCTTTTTCAGATCGCCGATACGGCTGGCCAATGTTTGCTTGGCAGCCAGGATAGCACGGCGGCCGAAATCATGAATGTCTACATCTTCATATAATTCTTCACCTACTTCGTAATCAGGTTCAATCTTCACGGCATCGGTGTAAGCAATTTGTGCCAACGGATCTTCCACCTGCCCATCTTCCACAATGGTACGACGACGCATGATCTCAAGGTCACCTTTTTCGGTGTTTACGATCACGTCAAAATTATCATCACTGCCATATTTCTTGCGAAGCAATGTTTTAAATACATCTTCCAGCACTTTCATCATCGTGGGGCGGTCGATATTTTCCGCATCCTTAAACTCCTGGAAACTCTCAATAAGATTGATACTTGCCATAACACATTTTTTTAAAACATTCCGGTTGGTTTCATTGAACAACCGTAATCAGTTAAATACAATTTGAATTTTAGTTGATTTAATATCTGCATAAGCAAGTTTGTGTTGTATCACTTCCTGCTTTTTTCCTTTTCCCTTTGTTTCTTCCACCTCTGCTTCATCGGCTGATGCTGATAGTAATTTGCCAACCACTTTACGGCCGTCCTTCAAAATCACTTCCACTAAGCGGCCAATGTTTTTATTGTATTGGCGTACCAGTTTCAATGGTTCTTCCAGGCCCGGCGATGATACTTCCAGCGAAAAATCGCCATCGTTGAACAGAGCTTTTTCTTCAATCTGCTTATACAAGGCCCTGTTGTAAGCAATACAGCGGCTGATGGGTAAGCCTGCATCTGCATCCACAAACACCTGTATGTTGTTGCCCGGTTTCAGCTTTACATCTACCAGGAAACAATCAGCATCTACGCTGATGATTTCTTCAATTAACTGCCTGATGCTGTCTGTTTTTTGCTCTAAGTTCATGTAGGTGAAATAAAGAAGGGAACGTTTTCCGTTCCCTTCCACTGTTTCTTTTGTCCGCCGCAAATGTATGATAATAGCAATGAATGGAAAAATTTTTTTAGCCTGAAGTCAGCCGGAAGGTTTTCGGAGAATCTTCACAAATCAACGGTTCTGTTTATTTTATCTTTGCAGCACCATGTTATTACGTTATTTACTTTACGGACTTCTGTTCTATTTTGTATTCCGTTTTATTTTCCGGTTTGTGATTCCTGTAACCCGGGCTGCCCGTGATATGAAAAGTAAGATGAACGAATTCCAGGCACGCATGCAGGAGCAACAACAGCAACAGGCTGCTGCGCAGCAACGCCCCGAACCGGTAAAAGAAAAACCGGCAGTAAAAGAGGGTGATTATATTGAGTTTGAAGAAGTGAAGTGAGAAGGTAAAAGGACCAACATCCAAAGAGTAAAAATCCAAGGTCCAACATCCAAAGAACAAAAAAGAAACAACTAAGTAGATTGGATATTAGCCTTGGGTATTGGGCTTTGGATTTTGTTTTTTATAACCCTAATTCTTCCACTTTCATGCCCGGCAGTAAATGAATTGTTTGCAATCCCAATGCCTGTGCCGCTTCGATATTATTGATACTATCATCAATAAACAAGGTTTCCTGTGGTACAAGCCCGTGTTTCTCCAACACAAACTGAAATGCCGATGCATCAGGTTTACGATGACCAATGCAATGTGAATAGTAGGCCGTATCAAACAAATCATCAAACGCCGATTGTGGCGACAGCAGTTGATAGCGTCGTTGAAATTCCTTCAAATGAATTTCGTTGGTATTGCTGAGCAGATACAATTGATACTTGGTTTTCAATGTTGGCAAAATCGCAATACTTTCTTTTCTGAAATCGAGCAGCAATGCATTCCATGCATCCTGTATCTGCACATCGCTTACCTGCAAACCGGTAGCCGAGCGGAATCCTTCATAAAACAATACATCATCCATACCCGTCTCAAGTTGTTTGAACAAATCGTTGCTGTGAAACTGATTAAAAAAATGATGAAAGTTGCTGACGCCTAATTGTTCAAATGCCGACTGGGTTAATTTGAAATCAATATCGAGCAGCACGCCACCAAGATCGAAAATAACAGAACGGGTTGTTTGCATACTGCAAAGAAACGTTTCTGGTTTTAAAATAACAGTTGTGTTGCCGCATTTTCTTCGCTGCTTTTATACGATAAAAACCTGTTTCAAAAGAACACTTGAAATTATAGCAGTACGATACGCCTATTTTTCTATCTTTGCCCCCGCCCAAAAGGCCGGATCCTTAGCTCAGACGGTTAGAGCATCTGACTCATAATCAGAGGGTCGTAGGTTCAAATCCTACAGGATCCACAAAAAAAGTAGCATTTCGAAATTTGAAATGGATGGTTCGTAGGCCAAGACGTAGCTTAGCTAGTCTTGGTGCCGACTGAAACGTCGGCATTCAAATCCTACAGGATCCACTTTTTACAAGAGATAGCCGGACGCCGGTAGTTGGTAGTCGGGAAGACAGAAGTCCGGGAGACGGGAAGTCCGAACGATTCACTTACCGGCCATTTTTTTAAAAAATGGCTTTAACCTTTGCTTAACCGATAAGCAAATACATTTGCCTCTTTACTATTATGAAGAAACTAATACTGTTTACATTATTCCTCTCCGCAGGTGTTTCAGTTTTTGCACAGGAAACAGAAAAAAAGAAAAAGAAAGATTGGTCAAAAGTAGATCTCGGTAACCGTCCGAAAGATCACCTAATTTTTCAGTTTGGTTATTTGCAATGGCTGCAAAAGCCCGACAGTATTGCCACCAAAGGGTTTGCCCGTACGGTGAATGCATACTTCTCGTTTGATTTTCCGTTTAAAACAGATCCCCGTTTCAGCGTGGGCTTAGGAGCCGGCGTGGGTGCCGATAATATGTTTTTTGATAAGGATGCAGGCCGTAACCTGAGTATCAACAACAATAACTCGTTCCAGTTTGTACCCCATGCCGGACGTGATACATTGAACAGGTACAAATCCATGAAGCTGGCAACCGTTTACCTGGAAGCACCTGTTGAGTTGCGTTTTATGGTTGATCCTGCCAAACCCAACAAAAGTTTAAAATTTGCTTTGGGTGTAAAAGTAGGAACCATCATCAGCGCCACTGATAAAACCCGTTTTACGACGGATGCCAATGGAAACACAGCGTATGTATTAAAAGAAAAAGACAGAAAGCATTTCAATAATCTTCGACTGGCGGCTACGGCCCGTATTGGTATGGGTAATTTTGCCATCTTTGGACAGTACCAGATCAATGATATGATCAAAGAAGGACAAGGCCCCAGCCAGATCCGCCCGATCACATTCGGTATTACATTAACCGGTTTGTAAACAGCCGTTCATTTTATACGCAAGCGGATGATGGAACGATCATCCGCTTTTTGTTTGTACACAGCCGCTAACTTATTCTACCTTTACCCACTGAATTTTATACCAAGTGATTGATCGTAAACAAGAGATACAACAGGAAGAGAGAGCCATCATTGTTGGCGTGGTAACCAAAGCACAAACGGAATTACAGGTGCAGGAATACCTGGATGAATTGGCATTTTTGGCTGAAACAGCCGGTGCTGTTACCGTGAAACGTTTTGTGCAGAAGCTGGCGCATCCCGACAGTAAAACCTTTGTTGGAAAAGGAAAACTGCAGGAGATCAAACAATATGTGGAAGACAAAGCCATTACCCTGATCATTTTTGATGATGAGTTAACGGGTGCGCAGATCATGAATATTGAAAAAGAGCTGGGCATTTATACCATCGACCGGAGTGACCTCATCCTCGATATTTTTGCCCGCCGTGCAAAAACAGCACAGGCTAAAACACAAGTAGAGCTGGCTCAATACCAATACATTCTTCCCCGCCTGAAAGGGATGTGGAAGCACCTTGAACGCCAGGGAGGTGGCGTGGGAACAAGAGGTCCGGGTGAAACGGAAATTGAAACAGATCGTCGTATTGTAAAAGATAAAATTTCGTTGTTACGGAAACGGCTGGCCGAAATTGATAAGCAGGCGTTCACACAACGGAAAGACCGTGGCGAATTTATTCGTGTCGCATTGGTAGGTTATACCAACGTTGGAAAGAGTACGCTCATGAATATTTTAGCCAAGCGGGATGTATTTGCGGAAAACAAACTGTTTGCCACACTTGATACCACCACCAGTAAAGTGGTTTTTGAAAACACACCGTTTTTGCTGAGCGATACGGTTGGGTTCATCCGTAAACTACCGCACCACCTGGTAGAAAGTTTTAAGAGTACACTGGATGAAGTACGTGAAAGTGATGTACTGCTGCATGTGGTGGACATTTCGCATCCGCAATATGAAGACCAGATCAACGTGGTGAACAAAACCTTACAGGACCTGAAATGCCACGACAAACCGGTGGTTACCATTTTCAACAAAATGGACCTGTACGAAGAAAAACATTTCGACGAATGGCTGGGCGATGATATCAAAGCCACCATTTTGCAGGAACTGAAAGAACGCTGGGAGAATGATACGCAGGGCAACTGCGTGTTTGTTTCGGCGATTGAAAAGCGAAACATCGCTGAACTGCGTGAGCGTATCCTGGAACAGGTTCGTACCATTTACAAAATACGTTACCCGTATAAAACCGAGTTCCTGTATTAATGGCATCTGAAAAAAAATATACCTGGCATAAAATTGCCGAGTCGGCCGAAGAGTTGCCGTGGGAAGACAATCATCTCTGCGAAATCATTGTAAAAGGAAAAACGATCTGTCTTGCAAAAAAAGAAGCACAGGTATTTGCCTGTGCACATAAATGTCCGCATGCCGGTGGACATTTGGCAGATGGATTTGTGGATGCGTTAGGCAATGTTGTTTGTCCGTTGCACCGGTACAAATTCAGTTTGGCCAATGGCCGCAATACCAGCGGGGAAGGCTATTATCTCAAAACTTATCCAATTGAAACGAGAGCCGATGGCATTTATGTAGGGCTGGAAGAGAGTTCTCTCTTCGGTTTCTTTAAATAAAAAAGCCCCGGAAAACTTCCGAGGCTTCTGCTCCCCCTTCAGGACTTGAACCTGAGACCCTCTGATTAACAGTCAGAAAAGCCACCTGCTCATATTTTCCTTTTCCTGCCATCTGTTTTCTAATTATCTGATTATCAATATACATTTTTCTCTTGTTTTCTCTTAATACTATAATATTTAGTATTAATTAGTATCTTTGAGGTCACATTTGAGGTCACATTAACTCACTTGTGTTTAGCATGGACCAAGAAAAAATCACCGTCAGCTTCTTTCTTGATGCCTCAAGACCTAATCAAGAAAATAAATGCTTAATCAAACTTAACATTTATCAGCGGCCGCATAAGAAACGGTATGCTACAATTTATCATGCCACACCCGAAGAATGGAAGAAGTTAAATGGCTCCAACCTCCGGGATGAAGAATTGAAGAAAATCAAAAAGGGCTTGAAGGATATTGAAACCAAAGCTGAAAAAGTAATTTCTAAAATCAACCCCTTTTCGTTCGTTGCTTTTGAAGAAGTCTTCTTTAATAAAGAGGCTGCCAGTCACAGCACCTCTCTCAAATATTGGTTCGATCGATACATAAAGCAACTCAATCAAACTGATCAGGTAGGTACCGCTATTTCGTATAACACCACGCTCAATTCAATAACAGCATTTCGTAAAAACCTAAGTCTGCACGATATTACTCCCACGCTGCTGCACGATTACGAACATCATTTACTAACCGATGGCAAGTCAGTAAGTACAGTTGGTATTTACATGCGCCAACTCAGAGCCATCATTAACCAGGCTATTGATGCCAATGTTATTTCGTCCGATAAATACCCATTCAAAAAATACCAGATCCCTGCAGGTCGTAATATCAAAAAGGCATTGAATGAAGAAGAGTTAAACAAGCTATTAAACTACCAGCCACCAACAGCTGAGCTACAGAAAGCAATTGATTTCTGGCTATTCTCTTACCTGTGTAACGGGATGAACTTTGCAGACATTATCGAGTTAAAGCTTGGCAATATCAGCGGCAGCTATCTGCATTTCATCCGTGCCAAAACCAAGCGCACAAAGAAAAAAGATTTACGTCCCATTAGAGTAGGTCTTAATGCCAGGGCTGTAGAAATTATGAACCGCCAGAAAAATACAAATCCGGATAACCCTTACTTGTTTCCAATTCTCGAAGCAGGCTTAACAGCAGTTACTACAAAACACCGGTGCCAGCGTTTTATTAAGTGGGTTAATGCAAGGATGGAAATAATACGAAAGGAATTAAAGATTGATCAGAAGATAGGCACGTATTCGGCAAGGCATTCTTTTTCTACAGTGCTCAAACGCAAAGGCGTTTCAACAGAATATATCAAAGAATCATTGGGCCATAGCTCATTGGTTACAACCGAAAATTATTTAGATAGTTTTACAGATGATGTAAAGCTGGAATACGCAAACCTATTAACACAGCTATGATAAAGTTTACAACATTGTACAGCATTCTTAATGGCGATTTAATTCCTTGGTTAAATACAGGTGAAAGCTTTTCGAGAGAGATTGAACCTCTTTATTTAAGTGCAACAGCTGCAACGCCGGTTAATGATGTAGAACTGCATGAACAGATAGCGAAACTAATTGAACCCTTTCCTGCGCTTTCGAATTATCTGGTATCGCAGGCACCTTCAAGTAAAACAAATCTCATTCCCCATTTTTATTCAATAAAGCTGCCCCAACACACCAATACATTTACTGCATATTATTACTTAACGTTCCGGCAGGAAACGCTTCGCTTGTTCAATCTCATTATAAACAAGTATAGTGAAATGGACAATGAAATGAAATCGTTCCTGGTAAATGAAAATCTGAAGGAGCTAAAATACTTGGCCCTTAACATCACAGAAAAAATGAATGAAAGGGGGTATGTTAAAGTTCCAAACCCACAAACAGAACCGGTTCTTTATGCTTTGTACGTGGCAAGGTATTTCATACTACATCTTTTCTTTCAACTGCAGGAGCTGTATGCCGATGTTGTAAAGTTGCCGATTATACCCAAAGCATTTTTTCAAACCTTTTTAAGAGAGTTGTATGATGATAACTGCCTGCATCCGGATTGGGCTTACTACGAGCATAAACTGATGTTTTACATAGATAATAACCTCTTTTCTTATGCAACGATCAGAAATGTATTCGATGAACTGAAGAAAGAAAATAATATCGAGCATAAAGAACAGGTAGTGGCCAAGTATGAAAATGCGATCTACCTGCATTTACTTGAAAATAATCCGTCTGAAATTAAAAACCTGCTAAACGAAACGTTAGTCTCAGAACTTTTCAATAGTCAAAAGGCTCTTATACAGAATAATCTAAATATGCATCAATTGGGCATTGATCGCCTTGATGTAGTAAATGACGAGTTGAATAAGTTATACTATACAGATGCAGCAATCAAAAATCACTATTCCGTGCCTTCGCTTCTTTTCCATTGGCTCACAACACAAGCAACTGTTTATACAAATGCCGCCAGTAATGTTTTCGCTCCTGTTAAAGATCGAAGTGCAATCTCGGAACCCAAAGAAATTGTAAAGAAGGTACAAGTTGAAGAACAAAAAGCAACAGCGCTGCAACATCTTTCGTTTATGAAAGGCGTAAACGGGCAGAACGAAAAAATAATGACGGAGGAACAATTTCGGTCGCTTATTGCAGCAGTAAACAGTTTAATAGAATTTGATTGTGTTCCGGAAATACAAAAACCATTATCACAAATCAATCTGCCTACAAATTATATCCGCTATACGTTTTACCTGTTACACAAGAATCTGTTTACAACCAAAATCATTAAAGATTGCTGGATCAATTTTCTGCACGACATGTTTTCGCAATTCCAAAATGCAGAAAGAAAAACGACCAAAGCAAAATTCTCCGAAAAGCCACCTTTATACGATTATGATTATCAAAAATTTAAAAAGTGATTTTGGTGAAGTGATTTAACCCCTGTTTCACCTTTCCCTTACTTGCTCTTTTTGTTTTCGAATCCTGACAAAACAGGACAACGAAAACAATGAATACAGATAATTTAATTCTCGACAAGCTCACCGAAATTGCGAACAAGCTCGATGAACAAAATCTTCTCCAGAAGACAACCCTCAACTTTAATGAGGCATGTAAGTACCTCGATGTGAGCCCCTCTCACCTGTACAAGCTTACCAGTACTAAACAAGTTCCTCACTTCTGCCCGCAGGGTAAAAAACTCTACTTCAAACGGGAAGAACTGGATGCCTGGCTGCAGCGCAACCGCCAGTCTGCCGACGATGCAAACAACGATGCAGCCGATCTCGTTATCCCCGGCCGCAAACGCTAATCTCATTTTACAAGCTTAAAAAAATCGAAGAATGGCAGTCGTATCATTATTTAAAAATTTCAGTACACCGGTGGAAGATGTTTCTTTAATCATTCTGTCTAACTGGCTGGCATCAGATAAGTACAAAAAGGAAGTAGATGAAATAAGACAGCTTTTAGCAGCTGGTAAAACAGAGGAGGCACAGGCTTGCAAACAGCAGCTCCCCGCATTTACACCGTCTGCAACCTTTAAAGAAAAAAGAGTGCAGGCAAATGTGGTGCAGTACAGTGGCTTCGTTCATCTGGATTTTGATAAGCTGCTGCCACAGCAGCTTTCAAAAGCCTTTCAGATTATTACAGAAATCCCTTTCACCTTTTTGTGTTTTACCAGCCCAAGCGGTAACGGCTTAAAAGTATTTGTTGAAGTAAATACAACAGCCGAAAATCATGAAACAGCTTATCGGCAAGTAAAGGAGTATTATGAAAATGCGCTTGGCATTAAGGCGGATGAAAAATGCAAAGACATCACCCGGCTTTGTTTTGTTAGCTGCGATCCTCAGCTATACAAAAACATCTCTAATGAAAAATTTCGTGTAACAGATGTGCCGTTACAGATAGCCACGCAGATAGAAGTACAAACCACGCTGCAACAGGTGCATACTGCAGTACAGGATAATTATCTCTTCCTGTTTCAGCAACAGGTAACATTCACAAATCAAAAAGCCGAATACACAAATGGAAACCGTAATAATTATATGTATATGCTGGCATCAAATTGCAACCGTGCCGGTATTCCCGAATTTGATACTCTGGCACTATGCCTGCAGCATTTTGACCTTTCTGAAAAAGAAATAAAAGCATCGGTCCGTAGCGCCTTCATGCACCACAAACAGGAATTTGCAAAGTTTGCAAACGCTGCTAACCTGCAAACACAAACACAGCCAGCAGAAACAGAAGACTATCTGAAAAACACACCATCCATTCCACAGGAATTATACAGCCACATGCCAGGCTTATTGCAGGATGGTGCCATGGCTTTTGCCGATTGCAGAGAACGGGATGTGTTCTTAACGGGTGCATTGGCTATTCTTAGCGGGTGCTTACCGGGTGTAAGCGGTGTCTATGCAGGTAATGAGGTATTTCCAAATTTGTTTTCATTTTCTATTGCACCGGCTGCCAGTGGTAAGGGCGCATTAAAGTTTGCAAAAATGCTGGCCGATGAATACCATGCTATGGTATTACGTGCAAGCAAAGAGGCAGAACTGATCCATAATCAACAATTAGCCGAGCACAAACAAAACCTTATTACCAAAAAGAAGCAAGACGCACCACCCGCTGAGCCACCGGTAAAACCACCATTTAGAGTGGTATTTATTCCGGCCAATACCAGCTATGCTAAAATCCTCTGGCACATGGAGCAGAACGAAGGCACAGGCATCATTTGCGAAACAGAAGCCGATACACTCGGCAATGTGTTTAAACAGGAATGGGGTTCCTATTCAGATATGCTTCGCAAATCATTCCATCACGAAAGGCTGTCAAGCTCACGTAAGGGAAACAACGAGTTTACCGAAGTAAACACACCACGCCTTTCGATTGCATTATCAGGTACACCCAATCAGGTAACCGGTCTTATTGCTTCGTCCGAAGATGGCCTTTTCAGCCGCTTTATATTTTATGCGTTCAAAGTAGAGCAGGAATGGAAAGATGTTTCGCCCAATGCACACAGTATTAATCTTACAGAGCATTTTAAAAACCTGTCGTATAAAGTGTACGGTATGGTCCTTTTTCTGCAAAGCGAAGAAACGCACATTGATTTATCAGCAGAACAATGGCAGCAACTCAATCAAACCTGCAAAGCCTGGTTACAGGAAGTAACCATGTTTACAGCAGAGGAAGCTGCCAGCATTGTAAAAAGGCTTGGCCTCATCCTCTTTCGCATAGCGATGCTGTTTACAGCACTAAGAAAATTTGAAAATGCTGAATCCGCAACAAACCTTGTCTGCACAAATGAAGATTTCAGTACAGCCTTGCAACTGGCAGGCATTTACTTACAGCACAGCCTGCTGATGTTCAACAATCTGCCGAAACAAAGCGAAACCACCCATTTCAAAACTGGTGGTAACAAGCGTAAATTCTTTGATGCACTGCCACCGGAATTTACCCGTCAGCAGGCCGTGGAGTTAGGTAAAACATTCGATCTTGCTGCCCGTACTGTTGATGATATACTCAGCAGCGCTTTGGGTAAACTACTGGAAAAACTCAAGCCGGGCCAATATCGCAAGGTGAATCTGTAAGCCTGTTCTTATCCGTTGGCAGAGTTTGCAGACTTTGCAAGGTTTGCAAAAATACGTCAAGCCATAGCCATACTACATGAATCAGTAAGTCAGTTAAAAGGCTTACTTTATTCTTTTATTTGTCAGTTTATATCCATACATTTACTCTTGCTTAGTCAAAGTATAACTTTACTATCATGAGTAAAAAGTCGTTACAGATACAACAGATCAATAGTAAAATGCTGGCTTATACCAGCTTGCAAAAGGTGGCGCAGCCGCCTACCGGTTGGATAAAAGCCATCCGCACAGCCATTGGCATGAGCATGCAGCAATTGGGCAACCGGCTTTCGATTACCAAGCAAAGTGTGCAGGATATGGAAAGCAGGGAAAGAGATGGCTCAATTACCATAAAAGCTTTACGGGAGGCAGCAAAGGCATTAGATATGCAATTGGTCTATGGTTTCGTACCAAACGACGGCTCCCTCGATGCATTAATAGACCGTAAAGCAAAAGACCTGGCCACACGCATTGTGTTACGTACTTCCAATAGCATGAAGCTGGAAGATCAGGAAAACAGCCAGCAACGTATTGCAAAAGCCATAGAAGAAAGGGCAGCGATAATTAAAAACGAAATGCCTAAAACATTATGGGATTAGACTTGGATTATTTAGACGGGCAAACCCCGTTGGATGAAGACGAAAAAGACGGGCTGCTGATTCCTACAATTGCCACCCGTGGCGAATTGGATGAATTTGAACAACAGAATATTGAGCAGGCTGTAGCCTGGAGTTTAGGCCGCTCATTTAAACCCGATACTGTTTTTACAGAGCCGTTTTTAAAGGCACTCCATAAGCGCATGTATGGCAACGTTTGGGCATGGGCCGGTGAATACAGAAACAGCAATAAAAACATTGGAGTAGATAAATGGCAGATCCCAACAGAATTGCGGCAATTGCTTGACGATGTAAAGTATTGGGTGGCCAATAACACCTACACACCCGATGAATTAACTATACGGTTCAAGCACCGCCTGGTAAGTATCCACTGTTTCCCCAACGGAAATGGCAGGCATAGCCGCCTCATGGCAGATATTGTGATAGAGAAGATTTTTAAACAATCCATTTACACATGGGGCGCAGCCAATTTGGTAAAACAAAGCGATCAGCGGGGCGCTTACCTCAAAGCTATTAAGGCAGCAGATGCAGGCGACATTCAACCTTTAATAAATTTTGCAAGGTCATAAAAATAAAAATGCTTATAATCGTAAAATAACACCTGAAGCCACAAATTAGCAGCTATGGATATAACCCTCTTGATAGTCATCACAATATTATTACTGCTCGCAATAGTACTCATCATTTTATTCCGTAATAAAGCAGGCAACGAGCTTCCGCAAATACAAAACAAAGTTGCCGAATTACACACTGCTCTTTCAAAAATCGAATCCAACCTCAAAGAAGATTTTCGTATTAACCGGGAAGAAAACACGGCAAACGCAAAAGCCAACAGAGAAGAACTCAACAAGGCCATTGGCGACTTCAGAACAGAAATTATGGCTGCCGTTAAAAACATGACGGAGCAAAACAACACGGCATTAGAAAAGCTCAATCAAACACTTGAGCAAAAAGTTTCGGCACTCATCGAAAAGAATGAGCAACGTTTTAAAGAGTTTACCGATAGCAATACCACCCAGCTTGGTAAGATTGAAAAGAAAGTGGAAGAAAATTTAAAGGCCCTTAACGAGCAAGCCAAAACCGATAACAATTTAATGCGGGAAGCATTGGTAAATGCCTTCAAGGGTTTTCAGGAAACCTTCGATAAAAATGTAAAGTCGTTTAACGATCTGCAGAAAGAGAAGTTTGAATTGATGGAAGCGAAGCAAAACGATTTGGTAAAAGGTACAGAAACCAAGTTAGACATCATTCGTGCAACAGTAGAAGAAAAACTGGAGAAGACACTCAGCGAACGGCTCGGCCAGAGTTTTGAAACCGTTGGCAAGCAATTAATAGAAGTGCAGAAAGGTTTGGGGGAAATGCAAACCATCGCCAGCGATGTGGGTGGTCTTAAAAAAGTATTAAGCAATGTAAAACTAAGAGGTGGTGTTGGCGAAGTACAGTTAGCCATGTTGCTTGAACAAATACTGGCCCCAAATCAATACGATGCAAATGTAAAAACCAAAAAGGGCAGCAGCGAACCGGTAGAGTTTGCCATTAAACTGCCGGGCCGTAGTGAAGATGAAGCAGCTATCGTGTATTTGCCCATTGATGCGAAGTTTCCCAAAGACACCTACGAGCATTTATTAACTGCCTACGAAAATGCCATACCCGACGATATTGAAGCCGCCACAAAAAATCTGGAAATAACCATCCGTAAAATGGCAAAAGATATACGGGATAAATACATTGATCCGCCAAACACAACCGACTTTGCCATCATGTTCCTGCCGTTTGAAAGTATTTATGCCGAAGTTATACGGCGCAGTGCATTGGTCGATCAGTTAAGAGATGAATATAAAATAACCGTTGCTGGCCCAACAACATTAATGGCTATCTTAAACAGTTTGCAAATGGGCTTTAGAACGCTTGCTTTGCAAAAGCGCAGCAGCGAAGTATGGAATGTACTGGCCTCTGTGAAAAAAGAATTTGAAAGCTTTGGCGGCCTGTTGGAAAAAGCGCAGAAAAATATACAAACAGGGCTTGGCCAGTTAGATGATGTAGTAGGTACCCGTACAAGAGCCATTCAACGGCAATTAAGAAATGTGGAAGCATTGCCGGCAGTTGAAACAAAAAATATCTTACCTGAAATAATTGCCAATAACAGTACAGACGAAATTGAATAATGCAGCAATTCCATCATCCATACATAAATAGCCATTTCGATTTTACGATACCAAAAAGGTATTTAATCATTGGTACCTTTCCCCCAAATCCTGATTGCTCCGAACGCAGCGGAGAACTTCCTTTTTTTTATGGCAATGTAGGTTCACTATGGTCAATCATTAATAATACGGGGCTTTATGTTAGCTACAGCTTTAATACAGTAGATAATATTAAACAATGGTTAAATGACTTTAATATTGGGGTAACAGATGTTTTGAAATCCTGTAAAAGATCTGAAGATAAAATTTGCTCTACACTTGATACCGACCTTATCGTTTCCAACGAAGATTTGGACATCCGATTGAAACATTATGTTGTAGCAAATAATAATCAAATTGAAAAGATATTTTTTACATCAGGTTCGGAAATGAAATCCAGCAATTCTGCTTATTCTCTTTTTTCATTGCTAATGGGAAAGTCTTTTATAAATTCAAATAAGGAAAAGCTTATTAAATTACCCTCTCCAAGTGGTAATGCCAATACAAGTGTATATAAAGGGAAGAAAGAAAAATTTGGTCTTGTAGATGAGTTTTACAATTTCTTATCAGAAAATTATCCTGATGCATTAATTTTTGCCGAAAAAACATGGCATCAAAAAAAGGAGCTCGCCAAAGGAGAAAAATTAAGAAGACTCCCGGAAGGCAGGGCCTATTCCGTAGAATTTAAAACATGGTTTTATAAAAAGTATTTACAGTTTGAAAAGAAGCACTAATGAAGAAAACAGAACTCATACATAAACTGAAACAACTGCAGGGCATTTCTGATGAAGAACGGGCCTATCTCATTAATTTGATAAACACCAAAAAAAAGTACGGTCTTGTTTGGGAAGACAAGCCCGAGGATGTAGAAGAACAACTCCGTGAAAACCTGCCCGTGTTGAAAGAGGTGAAAGATAGAGCAATCATCAACGGGGAAGAAAATCCTAATCATATTTTAATTGAGGGCGATAACCTACATGCACTAACGGCGCTCACTTTTACCCATGAAGGAAAGGTTGATGTTATTTATATTGACCCGCCTTATAATACCGGCAACAAATCTTGGCGATACAATAACGATTATGTAGAAAAAGATGACAATTTTAAGCATAGCAAGTTTATTTCCTTTCTCTATAAGAGAGTTAAAATAGCAAAGAGTTTACTGAAAGATAATGGCATAATATGTTGTGCTATTGATGACTATGAACAGCATAACGTTCGTCACATCTTTGATGAAATATTTGGGGATGAAAACCGCTTAGGTTCAATTACAGTAGTGCATAATCCGGGAGGAAGACAGGACGAGAGATATTTTCCAACGGCACACGAATACATGTTTGTATATGCAAAGAACCAAGCTTTAGTTGAAATAGGTCGTCTTGAACTATCAGAAAAAAAGCTAAAACAGTTTGCTCAAAAGGATGATTTGGGCAATTATAAGTTAAGGGGATTTCGTAGAAGTGGTGCGAATTCCCGTAGGATTGATAGGCCCAAATTATGGTATCCAATTTATCTTAATCCTTTAAATCTTGACTTAGATATTTTAGAAAAGCCTGGATATACTATAAAACTTGAGCCCATTGATGATGACGGCGTGGAAAGGGTATGGCGATGGAATCCTTCAACCTTCATGCAAAAGAAAAATAAATATATCGAGGTTAAAACAATTCGAGGAAATTATTCCATTCAGGTAAAGGAAAGAGAAGACGATAACGAGGGAGAAAAGCCAAAGACAATTTGGTCTGAGCCAAAGTATAGTGCCGTTAATGGTACCGCAGAATTGAAGAATATTTTTAGTGACCGCAAAGAGAAGATATTCGATTTCCCCAAGTCTCCATACTTGCTTTTTGATGTTCTTAAAATATGTTCATTAAGGTCAAATGATGTTATTCTTGACTTTTTTGGAGGTTCTGGCACCACTCTTCAAGCGTTAATGACATTGAATAATGAGGATGGCGGTGTAAGACAAGGGATTTTGGTTACAAACAACGAGAACAACATTTGTGAAGAGGTAACCTACGAACGCAACAAGAGAATAATACAAGGTTATACCAATGCAAAGGGAGAAAAAGTAGAAGGCATTATCAACAATAACCTCAGGTACTATAAAAGTGAGTTTGTAGGTCGGGAGCCTTCCATAAAAAATAAAAAGGAAATCTCTCGTATGGCTACTGAGTTGCTTTGCATTAAAGAAGATATTTA
>CAYMSG010000013.1:0-21787 GCA_964392955.1 uncultured Chitinophagaceae bacterium
ATCCAGAATTTTATCAGTCGGCACCATTACACCCATATCAATTACTTCATACCCATTACAACCTAATACAACTCCGACAATGTTTTTACCAATATCATGAACATCGCCTTTTACCGTTGCTAATAAAATTTTTGCAGCACCGGCACTTTCTTCATTCACCGTTCCTGCTGCAAGATGCGCCTGTTTGCGGTCTTCTTTTTCCTGTTCAATGTAAGGCGTAAGTACAGCCACACTCTTCTTCATTACCCTTGCGCTCTTTACTACCTGTGGTAAAAACATTTTACCGGCGCCAAATAAATCACCCACCACATCCATGCCGGCCATTAATGGTCCTTCAATTACTTCCAAAGGCGCACTGTATTTTAAACGGGCTTCTTCTGTATCGGCTTCAATATAATCGGTAATACCATTTACCAGCGAGTGTTTCAGGCGTTCTTCCACCGATGCATTACGCCATGCTTCATCTTTTACTGTTTCTTTCCCTTTCGACTTTACTGTTTCTGCAAATGCAATGAGTTTGTCAGTGGCTTCGTTGTTGTCGTTATTGCGGTTGAGAATTACATCTTCGCACAACTCTCTTAACTGCGGTTCTATTTCATCGTATACAACCAACTGTCCTGCATTCACGATACCCATGTCCATACCTGCTTTAATGGCATGGAACAGAAACACACTGTGCATGGCTTCCCGCACATGATCGTTCCCACGGAATGAAAAAGAAAGGTTACTTACACCACCACTGATTTTGGCAAGGGGCATCAGCTGTTTAATCTCTCTGGTGGCTTCAATAAAATCAACACCGTAATTGTTGTGCTCTTCCATACCCGTTGCCAGGGCAAAAATATTAGGGTCGAAGATGATATCCTGTGGATCGAAACCAACCTGCTCAGTTAAAATTTTATAAGCACGGTGACAGATCTCTACTTTCCGTTCTTTGGTATCAGCCTGTCCAACTTCATCGAAGGCCATCACTACAACGGCAGCACCATACATGTAGCAGGTACGTGCCTGTTCAATAAATTTATCAACTCCTTCTTTCATGGAAATAGAGTTGACAATGCATTTCCCTTGCACACATTTTAAACCTGCTTCAATGATCTCGAATTTCGATGAGTCGATCATGACCGGAATTTTTGCAATATCCGGTTCGCTCTGCAACAGGTTGATGAAGGTGGTCATGGCTTGCACACCGTCGAGCAATGCATCATCCATGTTTACATCAATGATCTGTGCGCCGTTCTCTACCTGCTGGCGTGCAATGCTCAGTGCCTCTTCGTATTTATTTTCTTTGATGAGGCGTGCAAATTTTTTGGAGCCGGTAACGTTGGTACGTTCACCTACATTAATAAAATTTGTTTCGGGGCGAACCACTAATGGTTCTAATCCTGAAAAGCGGCTGTATGGTTTAATGCTGGTCATTTCTTTTTCTTCGTTGTGTCTTCGTAGTTCAAATAATTACAATGCGGCTTCCACTTCCGGTAATGGTCTTGGTTGAATCTTCTTCACATGCTCGGCAATGTGTTTGATATGATCGGGTGTGGTGCCGCAGCAGCCACCCACAATATTTACCCACCCTTCTTTGGCCCATTCTTCCAAATAATGACCGGTATCTTCCGGACGTTCATCGTATTCACCCATGGCATTTGGTAAACCTGCATTGGGATAAGCCGATACATAGCAGGAGGCAATCTGCGATAACTCTTCAATATGCGGACGCATTTCATGTGCACCCAAGGCACAGTTCAAACCTACACTCAATGGTTTTGCATGCATCACAGAAATATAAAATGCTTCGAGTGTTTGTCCGCTGAGTGTACGACCACTGGCATCAGTAATGGTTCCGCTGATCATGATCGGCAGTTCCGGTTTATGTATATCCTGGAAATATTTTTTGATGGCGAAGATGGCTCCCTTTGCATTGAGCGTATCAAAGATGGTTTCGATCAACAGAAGATCTACACCACCATCCACCAATCCTTTAACCTGTTCGTAATACGCCGCTACTACTTCATCAAACGTAACAGCACGATAGCCGGGGTTGTTTACATCGGGCGACAGCGATAAAGTTTTGTTGAGCGGCCCAATAGCACCTGCCACAAACCTTGGTTTGGTTGGATCTTTCTTTGTATAATCATCAGCGGCTTTTCTTGCCAATCGTGCTCCTTCTACATTCATTTCATACACATACTCCTGTAATTCAAAATCTGCTTGTGGTATGGATGTAGCGGCAAACGTGTTTGTTTCAATAATATCTGCTCCAGCTTCCAGGTATTCACGATGAATCCCTTCAACAATACCGGGTTGGGTAAGATTGAGGATGTCGCTGTTATTTTTTAAATCGATATGCCAGTCTTTGAATCGTTCCCCACGATACGTTGCTTCTGTTGGTTTGTGCCGTTGGATCATGGTACCCATTGCACCATCGATCACTAAAATTCTTTTTTGAAGTTCTTTTCTGATGTCCATAGTTCAATTATTAGCTGCCGGCTGTTAGCGTTAAGCAAAAACAGTTGACAGAATTACTAAATGATGCAGTGAAATTCTTATTTACTTTCACCCGAAGAATAAATAAGAACAGAGCAAGCTCACAACAGAAGATGAAGATTGTAGTGTAGCTCACTACAAACAGACGAATTGCACTATAAACGTTTCGGAAAACCGGTGAGAGTTTTATTGACGTTTATTAGTTCTGTTGCTTGTTTCCCGACTTCGCTCGAAACAAGTGAAAAAACCCTTTGACTTCGATCAGGGCATTTCCGGCCGAACAATAAACAAATCCGCCTGAATGCGATGCAAATGTAGTTGAAAAAGCTACAATAACAAAGGGGTTACGCTATTTGCAGCTTTCGGTTAATTTTTTACAAAATGCAGTTGATCATCCTGCGAAGGGCTATCGTCTTTGAGCTTGAAGCCGGAATTGGTGAATTCGGTTTTGAGCCAATCGCCATTGAGGTCGCTCATGGCAGGGTTGCTGAAGTTGATATTGATCCTTGTGCTCGTTTGGCTCCAGGTGCCGGTAATAGTGGTGGAGCTGCCATGCGCCATCAACGTTCCTCCGCTGAGGAACATGAAATAATATGAAGAATAGCTGAATGTTTTATCTCCCTGATCCCAGAAATAGCTGATGCGCCAGGTGCCATCGCTTATGTTGATCGATGTATCATCGGCTGTACCCGGTTTCTTGCAAGCGGCCAGGCTGATGAACAGGCAGAAGTATAGTAAAGTTTTTCGCATACGATCATGAAGTTCAGCAATGGGCAGTTACCCGCCAAATGCTTAAGCTGTTTTAGCCCTTTTTTTCTTTTGTAAGTTGAACATTCGTGAGATGTTGAAACCAAAGAGGATATTGCCTTTGCCCCAGCTGCCTGCTGTTTCGCTGATGAATGTTCGCTCTGTCATGCCTCTTGAGTTGGTAAAATGAAGTTGAAAAACATGGCCTGCTGTTTCAATATCGAAACCAATAGAAAAAGAATTGGTGGTTCCTTCAAACCGGTAACCGGGTAACAGGTAATAATATTCTGCATTCACCGATACCATTTTGGTAATGCGCTGACGACCGCCAATACCCAACGCTAGAATATCATTCGGATCGCTTGCCTTTGGTACGAGATTGTAATGTACCATTGTTGGCATCAGTTGAATGGCCGTGCCTTCTGAAAACTTACGGGCAATGATGAGTTGATGGGCATATTGTAAACGTGATGAAAACAAATTCTCTCTTGTTGGGTCTTGCCATTTCATAGTTGTGAGCATGACAGACGATGCAATAGCTGCACTGATGGGCATGGTCCGTTCGCCTTTGCTTTGCCGGAGAAAACGGTACTTGCCGAATGCATCGTATTGTTTTTGATAGGTGCTTCTGCCCACACCGAACATGAGATTGGGTGTTATACCAAAATCGAAACTCATACGCATGCTGGCATTATCTAATCCAAACAATTCATAGAAACCTGCGTTGATTGTGCCGAAGCGGTGTGCGATACGAAAATCCATATGGCCCTTCGGTGTAATTTCAATGGTATGACTGTTGATGATACGTGTTGATTGAAAAGTATTGGTGATGTATTGCGTTTTAGGTTTTTCTTTTTCATCTTCCAATTCTTTGTTGAGATCAATCTCCTGCGCTGAGAGAGCATAGCTGCTCATCAGCATCAGCAAAAACAGTGGCAGTTGTTTACAGAGCATGGCGGTTATTTTGTTTTTGGTTGATAGAGTTGGTAATTGCAATTCACCGTTACTTCCACTTTCTCTGCTATTTTTTTCGAGACAATTGTGGGAACAGAAATTTTATAGTCGGCCAGGCTGATTGTAAAAACAGCAGCTGCGGTTACGGTGTTTCCTTTTACAGTGATATTCCCCGGAATTTTGAGTTTGTTGGTTACACCATGCATGCTGAGAGTACCTTCCACTGTTACAGGATAGGTTCCGTCTTTTGAAAAATCAACCGTGCTGATGTTGCTGATGGTTCCTTTCAGTTCAGCTTTGGGATAACGATCCGAATCCATATAATCTTTCCCATTGAAATGATCTTGCATAGCTGCTTTCCTGAATTGGAAACTTTTGATGAGTACAATAAACTGAACGCTGCCGGTCTTCCGGTTAATGACCGATGCCACTTCATTATTGATGGCTTTGATATCTTCCAATGGAGTGGAGGAGAAAAAACTGATCTGCCCGTTGCGGGTCATGTAGTTTTCCTGTGCCTGTAATTTCAGCAGTGAGAAACAAAGAATAAGCAGGAAAAAAATTGTACGCATGTTTTCAGGTTTAATTATTCAACATGCCATTTCTGATCCATGTTCTGATTTCGGCAATACGGCACTCAGGAAGTTTAGGTGCAAAATCAGGCATGGCACGGTAGCCGGGAGAATGGGTGATTGCGCCGAGCAGCTTTCCACTTATAGCAACAGCCCGCACATTCGTAAAATCGTCGAGCATAATACCACCCGATGCACCGGCACCTGCGTGACAGCTGATGCAATTGGCGGCAATAGTATTTACAACCTGCACACTGTATTTTACATTGCTGGTATCGCAAGTGTTGTTGTAGAGCAGCTCTTCTTTATTGTATGTGCAGGAAAAGAGCAGTACTAAAAAAAATAAGCTAACAGCGATCAGTTTCATATCATTTTTTTATAAGGTAACAGCGTATCAGAATCACATCAGTTGTAAAGCCACTGCAAACGCCTTTTAACGTAACAGTTTCGCCCTCTTTTACCATTGCCTCTTTTTCCATGGTACAGTTAATGCCAAACAAAGGATCATTGGTTTGCAACTGCACAATTGTTTTTCCTTCCTGGTTTGTTGCTGTTGAGCTGACGATGCCGGTTATTTCAAGCACTTTGCCATTGTAGGTTTGTGTTGCCTGTTGCTCATTTTCTAAAAACTCACGGAAAAGATCAGTTGCACTTATCTTGACTGCCTCAGCATTTTCAACGCTTTCAGGAGCTTTATTCCATTTGGTATAGAGAAAGAGTATTGCTGCGCCAATCAATACTGCAAACAAAATGAAAACTATGAGCGATCGTTTTTTCATACCAAAAAGCCGATTGAGGTACATCTATTATAAATGGTTAACGGATAAGTTTTGAAGCCAACATGCCAGCTCAGTTTTGTTTGCTTCAAGGATGATTTCTCATAAAAGGTTGCAACCACAGGATTTTGCCAACATCGAAACTGGTAACTCAACCGGCTTTAACATCAACCAAAAACCACCAGGGCACTGTAGTATAACAATCGTAGTTAAGGTATAGAAGGTTGCCTCTCTGGCAGTTTTTTTGTAACTTTTAAGTGATAAAAGACAACAGGATGGTTTTGGAGAAAAATCCAGATACGAAGCAACTGTTTGTATCGTCTTTTCGTTACTTGATCTGATATCAACCACAGGCTGTGCTGAATAAAGAAGAATTAATTAATTGCATCGAAGGGTGTAAGCATAACAAGCGTATATATCAAAACAAGATGTATGTGGCTTTTTATGACTATGCAATGTCTATTTGTTTCAAATATGCGAATGATAAAGATGATGCGGTGGAGATCATTAATGATGGGTTCTTAAAAATCTTCAGGGAAATATACAGTTACAAGCCGCTGTCAGAAGATCTTGCTTATGGGTTTACATCCTGGTTCCGGCGAATCATGATCAATACTTCTATTGATCATTACAGGAAGAATAAACATCATAATATTTTCAAGGATTTGAGCGAAGAGCAGGAAAATAGTGCACCTGCTGCAGAACAGGATGTGTTGACCAACCTGTCGTACAATGAACTGATGAAAGTTATCCAGGAATTAAGTCCTGCGTACCGGATGGTTTTTAACCTGTATGCTGTTGAAGGCATGACCCATAAAGAAGTGGGTGAGCATCTGAATATCACAGAAGGAACTTCCAAATCAAATTTTGCAAAGGCAAGAGCTTTTTTACAAAATAAGCTCCGGCAGAAATCTACTAAAAACGAAATCAATGCCTGGTGACGATTTATATAAAAACCTGAAAGAGCCTGCTCCTGACTCCTTCCCGAAATTTGAAGAAGAATCGTGGAAGAAGATGGAACGGTTGCTGGATAAACATTTGCCGGAAAACAATGGCAGGGTATTTCCCTATCTTTTATTTTTTGGCTGTATTATTCTGGCATCGCTAACTACATTTCTCCCTGCAAAACGAACAGCAGAAAAAGAAGAAATCAGAATAGCTGGTGCAAAGCGGTTCACTTCTACACACATTCCGGTAATAGAAAAATCTGAAGTGTCGCAAATTCCTGTTGCTGATGATGGAAAAACAGATCGGTCAACTAAACCTGAAATAGCACAAGAGAAATTAGCTACCACGAAAGTTGTGCAAACAAAGCAGAATCAGCCAGACTTATTCATCATCAAAACAGAAAAAGAAGAGATGAAGCAAAACGAATTTGTAAACACTACAATACCCGATGCTCGTTCGGAAGTATCATTAACTGTTACCGGCAAAGCATCTTTGCTTATAAACAACAATAATTTTCAGTTATTGAAAAACGAACCGGCAATGAATCGATTGTTGGTTGTGACCCATAAAAAAAGTGCACCATTGCGAAAGCCTGTTAAGAATAATTTTTCCCTCACCTTCAGTACAGGATTGGAAGCACCCGGTACTGCATTTGACAGCTGGGGACGATTAACACCATTGGTAGGAGTGGGGGTGCAGTATAGTTTCCGAAACAGAATTTTGCTACGCACCGGTATTGCTACGGCAACAAAAATTTATTCGGCGGGAGATAAAGATTACAACCCACCCGGCTATTGGTATAGTTATGTAACATTTAATAAGATTGACGCAGATTGTAAGATCACAGAAATTCCATTGAGTGTAGCTTACAGAGTTGCAGGTGGAAGGCAAACGAGTTTGTTTGTATCTGCAGGTGCATCATCCTACATTATGCGGAAAGAAGCCTACGAATACTATTATAAGAATCAGTATGGTAACGATACAATTGTAAACCGTTCCTTTAACAACAACAGTTTTCACTTATTCTCCAGCGTTAATTTTTCGGCCATTGTGGAACGGAAAATAACAAACCGGTTTTCGTTAATGGCTGAACCAATCATCAAAATCCCGACAGCAGGAATTGGTTATGGAAAAGTTCGTTTATACAATGCGGGGGTAACTCTGAGTGCAAGATTTCAACTGAGATAATGAATAATGAGTGATGAGTAGTGGTTGTGAACATTCCCATTGCCCATTCACTATTTCATACTTACATAATTGGCAACGGGCTGCCGGTTTTGTAAACTGCGGGCAAGTGTTAATTCATCTGCATATTCCAGTTCGCCGCCAAACGCAATGCCACGGGCAATGGTAGTGATCTTAACAGGAAGGTCTTTTATTTTTTTACTGATGTAGAACAATGTGGTGTCGCCTTGAATGTTGGGACTTAGTGCAAAGATGAGTTCTTCCACTTCATCTTCTTTTAAACGGCTGATCAATGGCTCAATTGTCAACTGATCGGGCCCAACTCCATCCAAAGGTGAAATAACACCACCCAGCACATGATACAATCCATTGAATTGTTGGGTGCTTTCAATGGCAATTACATCACGTATATTTTCCACCACACAAATGATCTGTTTTTTGCGGGAGATATTACTGCAGATATTACAAACTTCCGTATCAGATACATTGCAACATTTGTTGCAGAATTTAATTTCTCTCCGCATACGTGCAATGGTATCGGCAAACAGTTTTGTTTCTTCTCCCGGTTGTTTGATGAGATGCAGCACCAAACGTAACGCTGTTTTTTTACCAATGCCTGGCAGCTTTGCAAATTCATTCACAGCTTGTTCCAATAAAGACGAAGAGAAAGACATACAGCGAAAGTACGAAGGATGCTGAATTAAAATTCGTTTGTATTGCTTACAAGATTATTGTTTTTTGGGAGGGGCGTTCATATCGATCACCAATTCATTGTCCCAGTTTTCTTTTACCAATAACGGATTGCTGAGTGGTTGTACCAGTTCCGGTTGTCGCTTTGGTTTGGAAAAATAATCACCGGGATCCCAAATGCCGTTTTGGTTTGTATCGTACAACAGCGCCAGTTTGTAATTCCCCGGTTTAAACATTGTACGGTAAAACTCTTTTCCTGTTAACGGGTAACGGCCAACAATTTCTTCACCACTATATACAAACAGAACCGGGTGTGCGGCCGTGTCTAATGCTGAAAAACGAACCCGGACAGATCCATATTCTTTTTCTGTTTTTACACGGAATGAAATCGTATCGTTTTTGATAGCTGTTAACCCCGATGAGTCAGTAGCGTATTCTTTATCAAGAAACAGTTTGTAGCTGCTGCCTGCTTTCCATGGGGCAATTACAATGATCTGCTTGCGGATACTGTCGTTCAGGAATGTTACATCGCTCACCGTTTGTGCCGAATCAATCACCAATCTTGCTTTTGAAGAATCAAATTTGCGAATGGGCTTTGTATAACGTAAACGAAAACTATCCAGCAGATCCAATGCGCCTGTTTCAAGATTGGATGTAACCAACAAACCTCTTGCCTTGTCGCTACTGGCAGATGGCGATGCTTTTGATTTTTCTTTTTCGGCTGCAAAAGCATATAGCTGAACAGCTGGCGTTGTTGGTGTAACCACAATACCAGAATCTAAAAAGCCAAACTGCTCAATGGGTTGATTGTATTGTTTATTTCCATCTACATCCCCCAGCGCATATACATAAAATGTATCTGCCGGTAAATTGGTGAACCGGAAATTACCCTGCCCATCTACCCGTGCCACATACATAGGTTTTTGTTTGGCAACCGTTGAATCTTCCTGTTTGTTGTACAATACAGCAAACAGGGTGCTGTCGGTTTTCCCTGTTTCAGCCAGAATAATTTTTCCTGTCAGTTCGTTTGAATCAATGGTTGCACCTGTTGAAAATGCATACCTGAAATTTTTAAGAATATTCCCTTCGTTGAGATCAACCACTGCATCGCCAAAATCAATGGTATAAGTAGTATTGAGAAGCAGTGAATCTTTTAACCGGATGGTAATGGTCTTGAGTTTGTATTCGATCTGCGGTTGCTTATCAGGAAAAGGGGAGATGAGAACTTTTTCCGATGCATTTTTCAATTCAATAAATTCATCAAATACGATGGTAATCTTTTGGTCTTTTACAAACGTAGCCGAATCTTTGGGTGTTGCTGATACGGGTACAGGTGGCAAACTGTCTCTTGGTCCACCACCTGGCGGAACAATATTGGCGCAGCCGCTGCCGCTGAACAATCCAATGAACAAACTGCTGATTATGAAAAAAGATATGATTCTGCCTGCTGTCATAGAAGCTGCAAACTTAGGTGAATTGTGTGAACCGTGATTTTAGCCGGAAGAAGGATTAACAGGAATTTGATAGAGTTCGATTGATGTTTTGGCGCTGCAAAAGGAGTACGCAAAGAAAAACGCAGAGCAATTCAGCTCTGCGTTTTTCTCCTTTTCTCTGTTCTCTGCGCCAAAGCTTATTCTTCTTGTTCCTCTTCAATCTCATGCAAGGCCACTGCCATTTCATTGGTCTTTACAAAATGGCACCAGTGACAATCTTCTTTGCCACAGCCGATGTAAAATTCACGGTTCTGAATTTTTTCCCACACCCGAACGATCTGTTGTGTCACAGTTTCAATATCAGCAGGCGTGATCACAATTTTTTCTTTGCGGTATTCTTTCTTTTTGTCGGGCTCCACAAAATCAAATTCGGTGCTCACCACTTTCCAGTCTTTTGATTCGTAGTTATCAACCAGAATTTTATAGAACACAGCCTGCCGCCAGTAATCACCTCCGTCGGGTTGTTTCTCGTTGGGGCCCTTGAGTTTTTCTTTGGCATTGTCAACATTGCCAGTTTTGTAGTCCACTACATTCACCGCTTTGCCATCAAACTCCAGTTTGTCTAATTTACCTTTTAACGGCACACCTTTGATCATCACATTGCGGATATTGCGTTCAATGGCCACAATCGTGGAGAAGCTGTTAATGTATTTATCGTAATAATTGCTCAGCACTTCCACCCCGTATTCCATTCTTCGTGCAAACTGTTCTTTGGTAAAGCTTTCACGGTGGCGGCGCATGTACCATTCAAAATCGGCAATGAACTGTTGTTTGGAATGAAAGGTATCGGTTTTGCTGTCTTGCATTGTCCGGAACAATTGCTCCAACGCATAATGTACCGATGAACCAAACTCTGTTGCTTCATTTTTGGGTGATGGAATACGAATGAGGTTTTTAAAATAAAACTCGAGTGGACATTTTAAATAATTATTCAGCGCCGTTACATTCATCACAAATTTTTCCAGGATGGGCTGAATAAAGTTTTCTTCAATCTTTTCAATTTCCGGTGCCTGTGCTTCACCAAACAACAATGCTGTGAATTCGCTCAACGCTTCGGGACTCAGTATTACAGGTATTGTTTCAACCGGCTGATCTTCTTTCAACTCTTCAAGGAACATTGAAGGTTCCTGTTCTTTTCCATCGTTTTTAAACTGACTGTAAGACAATGTAAGATGTGTTTCTGCCCGTGTAATAGCTACATAGAACAAGCGGCGCAACTCCTCCATTGCAGTTTCCTTTGTTGCAGCGGACGTAGCAAAAATGGTATCGGGCAGTTTGTATCCGTTCGATGGATTCCGTTTCTTTTCCCAATAAGCAGAATTGCAACCTGCCACAAACACATGTTCAAATTCCAACCCTTTAGAGCCATGTGCCGTTAACAGGTTTACACCATTATCGCTGCCACTTACCTGCACGAGCGGTAACACAAGCTGCTCTTTCTCCATCAGTTCAATTACCGATACCAAACCTTGCAGCGATAGTAAGGGGTTACGCCTTGTTTCTTCTTTTACAAAATCGAACAGGCTTGTTAATACCTTCAACAGCCAATGCTTATCGGGACTTTGCATGATATGTTTGAGCATACCTGTTTCCCGGATAATATTATCAAACAAATGCTGCAAGGTAACATTGGGTACATCGCCGATGAGTTTTTCGAAAATGCCGCTTGCTTTTTTTAAGCCATGATGTATGCCTTGCGAAAAAAGATCTTTGGCCGGCGCATGTGCTTTTTCATATAACAATCTCCGCAGCGATGTTTTCTTTTCACTGAACTGCGTGGCCGATACTTCCACTGTAAGTTTTGCGATTTCAATGGGAGGAATATGAAACCAACTGAAGTGTAATAATTCAAACAGCATTTCATCGCCACCATACGGTACATCATGTTCAGCCGCCAGGTATTTCAGGATCAAAATGATCTTTTGTGCCAATGGAAGTTCCAGAAGGTTTAAATGACGTTTGCTGTAAAACGGAATGCCGAGATGATTGAAATAATGGGTTAACTCCTCGCCGTACTTATTCTCTTTGTAGATCACTGCAATACGTCCCGGAGCAATACCTGCTTTCAGCAACTGCTGTATCTGCAAAGTAATATCGATCATTTCTTCACGCTGCGTTTGATACGATTTGATGGATGGCGTATGCTGCAGATGATTGATGCTGCTGTTGCTGGCAATAATATCTTTGGTTAAGCCCGGTATCTTTTTAATTAAGCGTTCATCATTGCGGTTAATGAGTGATTTTGAAATATCAAGAATGGGCTGCGTGGAACGATAGTTGTTTGACAGTACCACGGTAAGCAGGTCTTTTTCATACATGCCGGCAAAGCTTTCCATGTTCTCCACGTTGGCTCCCTGGAAACGGAAGATGCTTTGGTCATCATCGCCCACTACAAATACATTCGGCTGATCCCAATAACTAATAAGTAATTCCACAATTTTGTTTTGTGTACCACTTGAATCCTGGAACTCATCTACCAAGATGTATTGATATTGTTCCTGGTAATTGGCCAACATGTTTTTATTTTCTTCAAATGCTTTGATGACCCAGGTGATCATATCGTCAAAATCGTAACGGTTGCGTTTGCGCATGAGTTGCTGAAACCGATCAAACTCTTTTACAGCTGCACGGAGTTTTTCCATGCGTTCGGTTTCTTCTTCTATCTTTTCTTTTTTGAGATCGCCTGCGTTGAATTGTTTGTACTTGCGTTTGTACACATATTCATCACGGGTGGGGAGATCAGCCAGGTATTCATCTATCTTCTGTTCAATGAAAGCAGGTGTCCATCCTTCTTTTTTCATGGTGCTGAACAGGCGCTCCAGATTCGTGATTTCAAAATACACATCACCCCGGTAACGTTTTAACGGATGGTTTTTGGGAAACGAATCAATGAGTTCTTTAAACAGTTCGATCTTTTCTAAATCGGATAACGGATCGAGGGCGGTTTTTTCAAACTGCGAAAGATTTTCCTGGATCACATCATTACAAAAGGCATGATAGGTGTAGATGTTTACTTTGTATGCATCGGGCCCAATGAATTTTAATAAACGTTTGCGCATGGCCACCACACCTGCATCGGTATAGGTAACACATAAAATATTTTGTGGTAACGCATCGGTTTCCAGCAGAATTTTTCCAATACGGCTGGCAAGTATCTGCGTTTTACCGGTACCGGGTCCAGCAATCACCATTACAGGTCCTTCAATATGATCCACGGCCAGCTTTTGTTTTTCATTAAGCCGTGCGTATTCTTCCCGGAACCGTTGTTCCAATCGTTCTTTATTAATGGACATGCTTCAAAGTTAATTGTCTAAGCTTGTGCTGAAAGGGATTTCTGCCTGCGGTGAATGGCTTTGCCTTTTTGTGGATAAAGCTTGCAAAAGATTGGAGACCGAAAAGTTAAACAGAATAGGTTTTAGCCTAATTTTCAGGCACTAACTACATGCCCGTTTTTAAAATCCAGCTTAAACCGTACAGCATTGACCGTCTTTTTTACTAAAAAAGACGGTTTTTTTATGTGATTGAAGGGAACGATATACCCTAAAAGTGGTATTTTTTGGTAGGGGTGATAGGGGTACTTTTACAAAATCGAAGGTTTTAGCCGTTGTTGTCCTACCACACCCGCTGATTAATCAGCTTCCCTGTAAAGAGAATTCCGAGGCAGAAAGAACCAGCGATCTATACATCAAAACATCCTTTCTGCCTCTTTCTTTACTTAGCCCGGCATCCGGGAAATATATTTTTCCATTTGTTTGATCTGATCGGCCAGTTGTTGGGTGGAAGGCTTGAGTGCCTTGGCCTTACGGAAATAATCTTTTGCGGCCCTGAATTCCCGTTTGTTCATCATAATGCTGCACATCTGCAAATTGGCAGCAGCCTGGTTTTCCTTATCGGGTAACCCTTTGCGGAGTGCCTGGCGGATATAGCTTTCGGCCTGTTTGAAATTATTCTTCTGCATAGCCAGCATACCCATTTGCAATAAACTTGCCCCTTCAGTGCCTTGCATCAGTGATGAACCGGAGCCGAGATCCATCCCTTTCTTCATCATTTTTTCGGCACCATCAAAATCCTGCTTCATCATGGCAATATTGCCCTTTAACGTATAAAAAACCGAACGGATGGGTTTGAACAACAGATTGGGAAATGTAACGGAGTTGAGGATCTTTTCAGCACCATCCATATCGCCTGCTTCCATGTATTCCTGGATCAAACGAAGCGGGCCAAAAAAGAAATGACCAACAATACTTACCACGGCGATCAGGTAAATGATAAAGGAGGGCCAGAAGCTGGTATAATAATGTACCACACCTGCAATTACAAGTAACACAAGACCAATAATGAGTCGGTAGCGTATATAAACGTTCAATAATTTCATACGTAAAAGAATTGGGCAGCAAAGGTAAGGTTTGAGCGCAGATTTCAGATTTACGAATTACGATTTGTGAATTATGCTATTTTTGCCCTCCTTCCAAAATATGTGTGGAATTGCGTAGGGTTGTCAAATATTCCGCAGGCAAAGTGGCCCGATAGTTCAATGGATAGAATAGGAGTTTCCTAAACTCTAGATACAAGTTCGATTCTTGTTCGGGCTACTATGCTGTTTGCGGATTTTCGATTTCTTACATTTCAGGTTCCAGTTCCATATCTAACTTACGATCTGTTATTATCTGCTTCGGTAAATCTCCCGACTGGTTTAAATAATGCTGCACCCCTTCCAGCACACCGGCGGCTAGTTCCTGTTTGGCAAAATAAATGCTACGGTTCTTTTTCAAGGGCTCCAGTTCGGGGCTGTAATTGGCCACGACAATTCCTTTTGTTTTTCCTTTCAGCATATCAATATCATTTCCACTGTTGCCGGCGGTAATGATCTGCTCCAGCGGATGTTTCCATTTATAGCTCAGGTAACGCACTGCATTCCCTTTCCCGGCTCTGAAGGGCAGAATGTCTAAGTAGTGATTTTCTGTCAACAATACTTTTGCCCGCAGTTTATGATCGTCGAGAAATTTGTAAAGGTTGGCCATGTCATCTTCAGCAAATGATTCATCTACATAATAACTGATTTTGTTGGGCCACTGTGCATCGGCTTCCTGTAAACGGATTTTGGGGAAGCGTTTTAATTGCTGCATCATTTCTTCCCGCTTCCATTGGTGATCAATATGGCTTTCCCAACCATTATCTGCTGCCAGTTGCTGTGTGTAATAAATTTCTGTTCCGGCTGAGCAGATAAGAATATCCGGCACAGGCATATCGTGTTCGGCAAATACCTGTTCTGTAAGCCGCCGGTTACGTCCGCTTGCTACACCAAATACCACCTCATCGCCTTTTGCTTCAATCAATTGTTTTAATTCCTGCAAACCGGGTGCGTATTTTCCATTGATCAACGTGCCATCGAGATCAGAAATCAAAAACCATTTGGCACGGTTGAGTTTTTTTCCATAAGCAGTTTTATTGCTTAATGCAGTTGCATGTACATTTTGTTTTTGCAGAATTGTATTTACCGTGTTGATGTATTGGCTGGTGTGTGCTTCCCATGAATATTTTTTATTGATCGCCAGCACACCATTGTTGGAATATGTTTCCCAAACCGATTGATCGGCGATGATTTTTTTCAACGCATCAGCAATCGCAGCAGGATCTTCCACATCAACCAGCAATCCATTGTTACATTGTTCAATAATTTCTTTAGGACCGCCGGTAGGCGATGCAACTACAGGTAATCCACAGGCAGCTGCTTCCACAATCGTAAGTCCGAAGTTTTCACCAGGAGTAGCATTTACAAACACACCTTTTTTTCGTGCAGCGATTCTGTAAATTTCCGGAACCTCCAATGTAGGGTCGTTCTTTTTTGGAATTGCCATTTTACCGTACAGATCATACTTATCCATTAACAGTAACAAGTTGGTTAATATCTCCTGTTCATCCTGCGGCATTTGTGAAATATCTTTTCGAACCCCGGCGAAAATGGCGAGGTTGGCCATGGCCTGCAATTCTTTATCCTGGCCGTAGCTTTGAATGAGTGTTTCAAAGTTCTTTCGTTTATCAGCTCTTCCAATGGAAAGGATCAATGGCTTTTCAGGCTTAAAAAGAAAGCGTTCAATTTCAGAATTGATCCGGTAAAAAGCCAACTCCTGTTCCACACTCATTTTGTACGATGGCATTTCTAACCGGTAAAATGGAAAGAAATGGGCGTTGTTTACACCTGGTGGAATTACAGCGAAATCTGTTTGCTCTTTATTGTTGTAGAAACCGTACTGTTTATCAATTTCATGTTGTGTGCTTACAATAACGGTGTCGGCTGAACGCAACGTTTTTTCTTCCTCAGCTATGCGCCGTTCCATGTTGAATTTTTCGTTGATCTTTTCGGGCGATAAACCTTGCTGCAGTAATAATTCTTTTTTGTTGCGGCCCAGCGAATGACCGGTTGAAAGAAACGGGATACCAAATACCTGGCTTATCTGGCCGGCAATATAATTCCCATCAGCATAGTGGCCATGTACAATATCGGGATAATCATCCTGCTTCTCAATGAAGCGAACTGTTTTATCAACAAACTCATCAAGATAATCCCATAGTGTTTCTTTTTGACGGTATAAATTACCGCCGCATACCATACGTACAATACGTGCTTTCTCGTTTACTGTTTCAATTTCTTTTTCATATGCAGGTGAAACACGTTTGTCAGCTATACGTCTTGTAAATAAATCTACTTTACGCACCTGCGGATGTTGTGATAATGCTTCCAGTAACTCCAGTACATATTTAACCTGTCCGCCGGTATCCTTATCCCTCCCTGTTTCGGGGTTATTAAAACGGATGAGTCCATGTGGGCTGAATAATTGAATGTAATATTCTTTCATCAATAATTATTTTTGAAAGTGAATGGAGAAATACAATGCGGATAACAGTTATCTGATCCTGTTCAGAAAGTATCGTATGCAACGAAATCCATGATACATCATCTTGAAAAGATGTAATCAATGCGCTGCAAAGGTAAGCATTCATACTTTGCAACCCATGCATAAATGTTTAATCACTTCAAAATAATAAGCTTATGTACTCAGGCTCAGGCTATAGTGATTGGGAAATTGGTGATATCACGGTGTTTATTCACAATGGTGTGTATCATTTGTTTCATCTCATCATTCCCAATCACGATTATATTGCACATGCTGTATCCAAAGATGGAATTTCGTGGCGACGTGTAGAGAATGCATTATTTGTTGGCAATCCCGGACAATGGGATGATGATATGTTGTGGACGATGCATGTGTGTGAAGTAAATGATGTGTTTACGATGTATTATACTGGTTTGCAACGCAAAGACCGTGGAAAAGTTTCACGCATTGGAATTGCTACCTCAGCTGATCTGGTACACTGGGAAAAACAACCACAGAAACATTTTCCGTTGGCACCTCAGGCACCTTACTATGAAAGTGAAACGGATAATCCCAGAAAATGGTTAAGCTTTCGTGATCCGTTTTATTTTCAGCACGATGGGAAAGATTATTTAATGTTATGTGCACGAAGCACGGAAGGGCCCGTATCACGCAGGGGATGTGTTGCTGTAGTTGAGTTAAATGAGGAGCAGGTATATTTTCATCCGCCGTTACTGTACCCGATGGTGTATGATGATATTGAGTGCCCCTGTGTGTTTCAACTCAACAATCGTTATTATCTGCTAGGGTCCATCAGAGAAGATATTAAAGTACGGTATTGGTTTGCACCGGAAATTTTTGGTGAATATCATTCGTTTCATGCCGATGTGTTATTGCCACAAGGGAATTATGCAGCACGTATTATCCGGGATGGTGAACATATGCTCATTTATAATTTCTTCTATGCATATGGAAAAATTGATGCTCTGCGTGTGTTGCCCCCGCCCAAAGAACTGGATACCGATGCTAAAGGGCGATTATTATTGCGGAGTTATTACCGCTGGCGTTTGATGGCAACCAATGTTGTAGCACAAACTGATTTTCAACCGGTAAAACAACTGTTCAACAATCCAACTGCTTCGTTTGAAAGTGATCAGCAACGGTGGATGTGTGGTGCAAGAAGCGGTTACGAAATTTTCTATTTCCAAAAACCATCGGCCAGTTTTATCTGGGAAGGTGTGCTTGCAGTGGAAGGGATGGGTAAGCTTGGCCTTGTATCTGATATTGACGAAGAAGGCAATGGTTATTTTATATCGTTTGATGTTTCCAATGGGTTGGTGGAGATCAGGGCGTGGGGATTTAATGCAGCCAATAACAAACAGAATTTTATTTTTAACAGCATCCAGTCAAATACGTTTTTAGTAAATGCCGATAAATTGTTTCATTTCAGACTTATTCGGTATGGGCACTATATTGAACTCTCCATCGATGATGTGGTGAAGCTGACGTTGATGGATTATAGTTACAGTGGTAGTAATATTGGATTGTATTCCGCATCATCTGTTATTTCATTGCAGCATTCAACCTTATCGGTATTACCTGATCCTGAAGAGGAGTATGCAAGCCAGGAAGAGGCGCAAGCTGTACAGTAAACAATACGTTGTTTCTTGTGCGCATACGTTTGTGCAAAAGCTGCACGGCTATATTTCATACATTTATCAATTGAAGGAAAGTAATGATCAAAACAATTGAAAAATGCATGGGAATATTTTCTGTTCCTTATATTGTGTGGAGTGATGATTTGTTGTCAGTTAAGCAACCTGTTTTACCAGTGCAGCAAATTGCTGTGCAACCCTGGCCATCGTTTTCATACAAACCTTATGTTGCATTTTCAATAGCACATACCGGCGATCATATTGTAGTAAATTTTCAGGTAGAAGAAAAAGAAGTGCGGCATGTGAATACAGCCATTAATTCACCTGTATGGGAAGACAGTTGTGTGGAATTTTTCATTGCGTTTGATAATACCGGCTATTACAATTTTGAATTTAACTGTATCGGCACTCCATTGGTTGGATTTGGTAAAGACCGGCACGACCGAAAGCTGCTGCCCGTTACAGTTGTAAAGCGTATCCAATGTTTTACTGCCATGCAGGAACATGAACAAAGTATACAGTGGCAGTTGCAGGCCATTATTCCGGTGAGTTTATTTGTGTACAGTAATGTGTTTAACCTGGAAGGAAAAAAGTGCAGCGCAAATTTTTATAAATGTGGCGATCAACTTTCGCAGCCACATTTTCTTTCATGGAAGAATATTGAAACGGAGGAGCCCGACTTTCATCAACCTGCATTTTTTGGTGCTGTTGAATTTGAAGCGAAAGTTATTTAATCTTGTAAGGAAGTATGGAGAAACTGCCCACCATAAAAGAAATTGCCAAACAACTGAAGGTATCCGTATCAACAGTATCTCGTGCATTGAGCGATCATCCACGGATCGGGCTCGGTACAAAACTGAAAGTACAGCAACTGGCAAAGGAAATGGGCTACGAACCCAATGCACAGGCTATCTTTTTCAAACAAAAGAAAACCTATGTCATTGGTGTGGTAATTCCTTTTATACGGGAAGAATTTTTTTCGCAAGCCATCAGTGGTATTGAAACAGCGGCGATGGAACATCAATACACGATTTTGTTTGGACAAAGCTATGATGATCCTGAACGGGAGAAACAGGTAGTGGAGGCAATGAAAAAACAACGGGTGGATGGTTTGCTGATCTCTTTGTCGAAAGCAACCAACCGCTACGATCACCTGGAAGCATTACGCAAATATGAAATCCCTGTTGTGTATTTTGATCGTGTGCCCAACATGACGGATGCACACAAAGTATATTGTAATTTATACAAGGGCACAGTAGAGATGGTAGGCTGGTTGTTTCACAAAGGCTATCGCAGAATTGCATTCATCAATGGCCCCGATAAATTACAGGCAAGTAAAGAACGTATGAGCGGTTATATGGATGGTGTGGCCAAACAAAAACTGAAAGTGGATATGCAACTGGTTGAAAAAACCGATCTCAGTAAAGAAGGTACACAGGCTGCTATGAAAAAATTACTGGCGCTCAAAAATCCTCCGCAGGCCATCATCAGCTTTAATGATTATGTACACATGGATGCCGTGCAATATGCACATCAGCAAAATATCGCTGTTAACAAAACCATTGTATTTGTAAGTTATGCTAACCTGCCTATCACGAGTTATACAGCTTTTCCTCCACTGGCATCTGTTGAACAGTATCCTTACGGCCAGGGTGAAAAAGCCATGCAGCTGATGATCAAAATACTGGGCGAAAAACAGGCCAGTAAATCTGCACAGGAAATTTTTTATACCGAAGAACTCTCTCCAACATTGGTTGCTTACCAGCAAACACTGGCTTAGATTTATTCTTTAAGTTCAACTTATAACCCGCTGAAAGAATTGTTTGCGCAAACGACTGCACTTTTTTTTAGTAGTTATTTCATATACTTTCACAGAAGACATCAAAGAGATTTCCAGACTATATAATACCAGTAAAAAATAAATCATGCATAGAAAAGATTTTATAAAAAACACAGGACTTACAGCCGCCTCGCTGACAGTGTTTCCAACAGGAAGCTTATTTGCTGCGAAAGCAGATGCTAAAATAAAAATGGTGATGATTGGCGTTGGTCTTCGTGGACAAAACCACCTGGATCTTGTGTTGCGCCGCAGCGATGTGGAGCTGGTGGCTATTTGCGATATTGATGACCGCATGCTTACTCGTTCAAAAGCAATGATTAACAAGAGCGGAAAAAAAATGCCGCAGATTTTTACAGGTGATCCTTATGCCTGGAAAAAAATGCTGGAATTGAAAGGCATTGACGGGGTGATTATTTCAACTCCCTGGGAATGGCACAAGGAAATGATCATCGGCTCCTTGCAGGCCGGTATCAAATATGTAGGAACTGAAGTAATGCTGGGCATCACACTACAGGATCATTGGGATGTGGTAAAAGCAGCCGAGCAATACAATGCACATGTGATGATGCTGGAAAATGTTTGTTACCGCCGGGATGTAATGGCAGCGTTGAACATGGTACGCCAGGGCTTGTTTGGTGAATTGGTTCACCTGCAGGGAGGTTATCAACACGATTTGCGTGATGTAAAATTCAACAATGGTATTGATGCGTATGGAAAAGGTTGTGAGTTTGGTGATAAAGGATGGAGCGAAGCAAGGTGGCGTACGCATCATTCGGTTTATCGTGATGGGGATCTGTACCCCACGCATGGCATTGGGCCCATTGCACATTACATCAACATCAACCGTGGAAACAGGTTTGTCAATATTTCATCCTTTTCATCCAAAGCAAGAGGGTTGCACGATCATATTGTAAAGAAATGCGGTCCCGAACATCCCAATGCAAAAATTAATTTTAAGTTAGGTGATGTGGTTACTACATCCATCGGTTGTGCCAATGGCGAAACCATTTTGCTGCAGCACGATACCAACTTGCCACGCCCTTATTCGTTGGGTTTTCGGGTGCAGGGAACAAATGGTATCTGGATGGATGTAAACAAAGGTGTACATATTGAAGGCAAATCAAAACCGCATCAATGGGATACTGCCAAAGAATGGTTTGATAAATACGATCACCCGTTATGGGCACGTTGGAGTAAAGAAACAGAAGGTGCAGGCCATGGCGGTATGGACTTTTTTGTGATCCATTCGTTTGTAGAAAGCATCAAACGGAAAACTGCAACTCCAATGGACGTGTATGATGCAGCCGCATGGAGCGCCATTACACCATTGAGCGAACTCTCCATTGAAAAAGGAAATGAAACGATTGAGTTCCCTGATTTCACCGGAGGTAAATGGATGTACCGCAAACCAGTATTTGCTTTGAATGATGATTATTAAAAATGATATGGCTGTTACTGAACGAATGATCAATGATGATTGTATAACAGGAATGGAACTGCCATAAGCAATAACATGACGTATAATATTTTGGAATATCAGCAAATGATGTCGCAATCCGTATTACCGG
>CAYMSG010000014.1:0-21305 GCA_964392955.1 uncultured Chitinophagaceae bacterium
TGTCCGCCACGGATCTTCGGCGTAGTGTACACTTCATAATCTTTCCCAAAATTATCCCAGGCAAGGATTTCCTGTACTTCACCCGCAATTGCATCATCGGCATTACTCATTTCAATGGCATGGCGTTTTGCTTCATCTACTTTTGTTTTTTGCAGATAAGGAATATCTTCCCACGTTTCAATCCGCCCTTTCATTCCGTTGAATGCAATTTGCCAGCCTTCATACGGTGAATAAGTGGTAAGTGAATAGTTTACCGTTACACCATTGGCATAAATGATCTGTGCACTCATTTTGTCATAAATGTCGATCTCATTGCTCCATACACAACCATCACGGATATATCCGTCGTGCTGTTCATTCTTTACATACAGGTTTACATTGTGCTTATTCGCTGTAATGTCCCAGTAGAATTTGCATTTGGGTTTGTGTTCGCAGCCACGGCATTTGGTGCCACGGAATTCATTGTTTTTCCCATAATGTTCCAATGAACCATAGGCGTTTACTTCCACAGGCTCAGAATTTAACCACCAGTTCAATAAATCAAAGTGATGGGTTGCTTTGTGTACCCATAATGAACCTCCTTTTTCCATACGTCCATGCCATCTTCTGAAATAATCGGCGCCATGGTGTACATTGAGATACCAGTTGAAATCAACTGAGGTAATTTTACCAACCCGATTTGCTGCCAGCAATTCTTTCAACTGCATGGCATGTACGCTGTGGCGATAGTTGAAGGCAACCGTTACCTTTTTTCCTGATTTTTTTTCTGCTTCTAAAATTTTCCGACACTTATCCTCGTCGGTAGTCATTGGTTTTTCAGTAATTACATTGAAGCCTGCTTGTAAGGCTTTTACAATTATTTCATCATGTGTAGAATCAACTGTCGTTACAATGATGTAATCGGCTTTGATCTGTTTCAGCATATCATCTACGTTTACAAACGTAGGACAGCTTACGCCCATGTACTCCTTGCCATATGCCAGCCGACCGGGATTGATATCACATAACGCCACAAATTCACAGGCATCTTTAAACTCTGTTACAATTTGTTTACCCCATAAACCAAGACCACGTACACCTGTACCAACAAGAGCAAGTTTTAATTTAACAGCCGAACCAGCTGCAATGGATGTGAAGGGATGCAGCATTAAGGAAGCACCAGCTGCTGCAGTAAATTTTACAAATGATCTGCGTTCCATATGGCAATTGTAGTTTTTAAGAATCGTTATTTTTCTATGCGGAGCCAATCAATATCCGTTACTCCTGCATCGTTTGTTTTGTTACTGCGGTTAAAAAAGAAACCAACTTTTGCACCCACCCATCTGCCGGGCTTTGCAGATAGTGTTTCGCCGATTGTTTTAAAGTTTATTCCGTCTTCGCTGTAACTAAATGTACACAACGCTTTTTCACTCACCTGTACACGTAAATAAATATCCTTACTCTTTAGTTTTTCACCATCCTGTACTGTTTCTTTAGCCTTACGGTCGGCATCCACCACTTTTACAAAGCTGATGTAGTTGCCATCGTTTCTTTTTTCAACGGCGATACAGGCATAACTGGCACCATGCACCATCAGTGCAAACCGTTCTTTATCATGTTTGGGCTGAAAGGAGATTTTTGCAGTAGCCGTGAATTTTTCTGTAGGAAATTTTTGTGCCAGCAGGTTGGGAAAATCCCAGGCTGATTGAATACTGTCGGGCAATAACACTGAGAACATCCGCAACACACCTTCGGAAGTCGGGAAGGCCCAGCCTTGTTGTGGGTTGGCCTGCCATTGCCATTGCAAACCGAGTTGTGGTGAATTGAATTCATCGCTGTCGGCTACGGTTGTAACAGGATGGTTTTTACCTACGTTTGGCTTTTTATAAACCATAACGGGTTCGCCTTTGCTGTCACCATCTTTATCAACACCAATTACCGGCCAATCGTTTTTCCATTTCATCGGTTGCAGATGCACCACTCTGCCATACGCTTCCTTATCCTGGAAATGCAAGAACCAATCTTCGCCAGTTTGTGTGTTCACCCACGCACCCTGGTGCGGACCATTTACAGTTGATGCTCCCTGATCCATTACCACTCTTCGTTCATAAGGTCCATACACATTTTTTGAACGCAACACCAATTGCCAACCCGTGCTTACGCCACCTGCCGGTGCAAAAATATAATAGTAGCCGTTGCGCTTGTAAAACTTCGGTCCTTCTAATGTTGGATCAGTTGCATGACCATCGAATACCAACACAGGATCGCCAATTACTTTTGTTCCTTCTTTGTTCAGTTCTTTTACAACAATGATCGATTTAAAACCGGCACGGCTTCCTGCATACGCATGTGTGAGATATACTTTGCCATTATCATCCCACAACGGACAAGGATCGATCAACCCTTTTCCTGCTTCCACAAGAATGGGTTCGGTCCAAGGGCCTTTGATATTTTTTGCTTTGGTGAGATAGATACCGAAATCAGGATCAGGATAGTAGATATAAAATTCATTGTTGTAATAGCGGATGGATGGCGCCCATACACCACCACCATGCTGCACCGTTGAGAAATGATCGAATGGTGGTTGACGTTTCAATGCATGACCGATCAGTTTCCAGTTCACTAAATCTTTCGAATGTAAAATCGGCAGGCCGGGAACATGATTGAACGAAGATGAGATCATATAAAAATCATCACCTACACGAATGGCATCGGGATCACTGTAATCTGCATCGATCACCGGGTTTTTATAGGTGCCGTTTTTCTGATCACTTACCCACACATTTGAAATTTGTTGTGCACCTGCATGCATACAGATTGTAACAAACCCTATTGTCCATAATTTCTTCATAGCTGAATTACTCTTTTTTCGTCATTGCTTTTGAACGCCGCTTCAATAATGCGAATCACATCTGTTCCCTGCTCTGCCGTTACAGGCAATGCTGCATTGTTACGGATGGCTTGATAAATACCTTCGTAATACCCTGTATAGTTTCCTGTTTGTGATGGAATATATTCTTTGATGATGTTGCCGTTTGTTTCTGTGTGGAGTAACCCTTTTTCTGTTTCGGGTTCAATACCATAAGCTTCATCCGTTGGCAGCATGCCGCTTTGCAGCTGTGCTTCCTGCATATCCGTTTTTGGTTTGATGAACGAACCTTTACTTCCATGCAACACATAACCGGGCAATGCTTCACGCACCTGGTAACTTCCTTTGATGCGAACACGTGAATAAGGATAATACAGCAGCACTTCAAAATAATCATCTACCTGCGACACTGGTCGCATGATAGCGATATCAGCAAACACCGCTGTTGGTTTTCCAAACAACTGCAATGCCTGATCGATGAGATGCGAACCAAGATCGTACAAGGCACCTGTTCCTTTCATCGCTATTTCTTTGTGCGATTTGGGGCTAACCTCTTGCTTGTACCTGTCGAAATGAAATTCTGCTTCAACAATATTGCCCAGGAGTTGTTGATCAAGAACAGATTTGATGGTTTTATAATCGCTGTCGTATCTGCGGTTTTGAAACACCGAAAGTTTTACATTCTTTTCTTTTGCGATAGCGATCAATTCTTCTGCTTCATGTACTTCAACCGTAAATGGTTTTTCGCATACCACATGTTTGCCCGCCAGCAATGCTTTCTTTGTATATTCATAATGGGTAATGTTGGGCGTATTTACCACCACCAACTCGATGTTTGCATCAGCCAGCATTTCTTCCAGTGTACGGAATGTTTTCACCGATGGATATTTTTCCTGTGCCAGGTTTTTTGTTCGTTCCCATACGCCATAAAAATTGAAGCCAGGATGTGTGCTGATGAATGGTGCATGAAACACCCATCCACTCATGCCGAAAGAACAAATTGCTGTATTGATGCCCCCAGCCCCTAAAGGGGAGTTATTGTTCGTGTTTGTATTGTCGTTCATTTGTTTGTTTCTTGCTTCAGATTTCTTAATTCAAATTGCAAATTACCGGTTACCTGCAACCTGTAACTTGTAACCAGCAATAATTATAATGTTGTCAACCAATTTTTCAATCGCTCCATCCAGTTATCGGTTGTTGTTTTATTGTACATACCAAAGCCATGCCCACCCTTTGGATACAAATGCATTTCGGCCGGTACTTTGTATTGAATACAAGCCTGGTAATAACGAATACTGTTTGCAACCGGTACAGTTGCATCATCGCCTGCATGTACTAAAAACGAAGGAGGCGTTTTTGCAGTTACCTGTAATTCGTTTGAAAACTGTTTGATCTTTTCTGCCGATGCAGTTGCGCCCACTAAATTATTTCTCGATCCTTTGTGTGTGATGGTACTGTCGAAACTGATCACCGGATAAATGAGTATTGCAAAATCAGGACGTACAGAAGTTGTATCGTTGTTTGTTGCATCTGCTTTTCTGGAAAAATGTGTTGCGGCAGTTGATGCCACATGTCCACCGGCAGAAAAACCCATAATGCCGATCTTGTCTTTTTTCAATCCCCATTCAGTTGCTTTACTTCTCACCAAACGAATGGCTTGCTGTGCATCCATCAACGGTGCAATGCTGCGATCAAAATTGGTTGTATCATCAGGCAAACGGTATTTCAACACAAATGCTGTAATGCCCCATTTGTTCATTTCTTCTGCAACCCTTGTCCCTTCTTTATCGAATGCTAAAATACTGTAGCCACCACCAGGACAAATGATCACCGACATACCATTTGCATTCGCCGGTTTATAAATAGTGAGCGTTGGAATACTCACTTTTGAAATACGTGTTACATTATCTCTTGTTAAAGCACTTTCTTTATTGGGTGCAGGTTTTGAATTAGGAATAGCTCCGCTATACAGTGGCATTTCTGTTTGTGCAAGCAATACAGTAGAAATTACCATTGCTGCAATTATAAAACCGAACTTTTTCATGTTGCATGTAGAATTAAAACTGTTACAAAACCAAAATGCCTGTAAACCTTACTGACGAAAAGAATGAAATATCCGTTGCTGCCATTCAAACTTCTTTATGCATTTGCCAAAGCTCTGTCGAGATGCACATAACCACCATCCACATAGATCAACTGCCCGGTTGTATGACTTGACCGTTCCGATAGCAGGAATACAACTGCATTTGCAATTTCTTCTGCAGTTGTCATTCTGTTCCCCAACGGAATCTTGGATTCGATCTCCTTTAATTTTTCCTGTGGGTTGGGTAATGTTTCGATCCAACGTGCATACAAAGGTGTAAAACATTCTGCCACCACCACTGCATTTACACGTATGCCATATTTCAACAATTCAACAGCCCATTCCCTTGTTAATGCATTGCGTCCTCCGTTACTGGCTGCATAAGCCGATGTGCCGCCTTGTCCTGTATCCGCTGTTTTTGAAGTAATGTTGACGATCGCACCTTTTGTTTTCTTTAATTCCGGCAAAGCATGATGCGCCAATAAATAGTAATGAATTAGATTCTTATGCAGAGAGGCCATGAATTTTTCATAGTCTCCGTTTTCTAATCCCACGCCATCATTTGCACCTGCATTGTTCACCAGTCCATCAATGCGGTTGAATTGATTAATGACTGCTTCTACTGCTTGTTTGCATTCATCCGGGTTAGAAAGCTCCGCCTTTACCTGAAAACATTTTCCACCGGTTGCTTCAATTGCTTTTACTGTGATTAAATTATCTTCTTCGCTTCTTCCAATGATCACCGGTATGGCTCCTTCGGCCGCCAATACTTTTACAATGCCTTCACCAATTCCTTTGGCACCACCGGATACTATGATCACTTTCTCGTTTAATTGCAGATCCATACTGTTTTATTTCGTTCGTTTATAAATGATAAAAGCGTTGAGCGTTTACTGCAAACACTTTCGCTATATCCTCTTCACTAAACTGTTTCATATAATTCGCAAGCACTTTCATCCAACTGTTATAACCGCCTGCCACCAATACCACCGGCCAATCGCTGCCGAATAATAAACGATCAACACCAAATGCATCAAACACTACATCGAGATAAGGATAAACATCTGCTTCTGTCCATTCGTTCCACTTTGCTTCGGTTAACAGACCCGAGAGCTTACAATACACATTGGGCGCTTTTGCTATTTCATGCATTAAATTTTTCCAATCATGGATTTGTTGATTGGCGATATCCGGTTTTGCACAATGATCGATCACCAGTTGCTGCTCCGGAAACTGCGATACAAATTCAATAGCCGGTTGCAGCTGATGATGATAAATGAGAATATCGTACGTGTAGCCAAATGGTTGTAATGCTTTTACTCCACGTTGAAAATTGGGCCGTAATAAAAAATCGTTTGGTTCGCCCTGCACCACATGCCGCCATCCTTTAATGATGGGATATTGTGAAAAATGATGCAGACGCTCTTCAATGTTTTCATGTTGCAGATCGATCCAACCAACAACTCCTTTAATGAGTGGATGTTTGTTTGCCAGATCAACCAGAAACATTGTTTCCTCTTCTGATTGACTTGCCTGTACGGCCACACAAGCATCGATGTTATTTTCAGCAAGTGTACCAACAATGTTTTGCGGCAGATAGTTCTGTTGCAGTACTGGCATACTGTCCATCCAGCTGTCACGCTGCTGATCGTACTCCCAAAAATGTACATGTGTATCAACCCGCATACGCCACGCATATTTGTTTTGATTCACCCAAACCATCAATACCCAGTTCCATTACATCGCCGGGTTGTAAATACACCGGTGGATTAAATCCTAATCCAACACCTGCCGGTGTGCCGGTTGAAATAATATCGCCGGGCAGCAAAGTCATAAACTGACTTACATACGCAACAACAAAAGGAACATTGAAAATAAGATTCGCTGTTGTGCCATTCTGCATCTGCTTACCATTTACTTTCAACCACAACTTTAGATTATCTACATCGGCTATTTCATCTTTTGTAACAAACCAGGGGCCGAGTGGCGCAAACGTATCACAACCTTTTCCCTTATCCCAGGTGCCGCCTCTTTCCAATTGAAACGCACGTTCGCTGATATCGTTATGCAAACAATAGCCTGCTACATAATTCATAGCATCAGCTTCAGAAACATAACTTGCTTTTTTACCAATGATGACGGCTAACTCTACTTCCCAATCCGTTTTCTCCGAGTTTTTTGGAATCACGACCTCATCAAACGGGCCACAGATCGCTGTTGTAGCTTTCATAAAGATCACCGGTTCGGTTGGTGGCGTTGCATTGGTTTCTTTTGCATGATCGGCATAGTTCAAGCCAATGCAAATAATTTTTGATGGACGTGCAACAGGAGCACCCAATCTTGTATCGCTTGCTATTTTCGGCAACGCAATTTTATTTTGCTCAATGATGGCTGCAAGATTGGCCACACCATCTGTTGCAAAAAAAGTTTCATCATAATCTTTTACAAAACCAGATACATCAAAGTATTCCTGGTTGATACAAACGCCGGGCTTTTCGTTGCCGGCTTCACCAAAGCGAATTAATTTCATAGCCCCCTCCCGACCTCCCCCGAAAGAGGAGGCCATCCTGGCACAGCCCTCTCTGCGGTAAGATCATTTTTGTTTTTATAGTTAATAATACATTAGGCAAGTAAGCATCCAATCAATTATTCAGTTTAATAAACCCGCCATCGATCGGATAATCACAGCCCGTAATAAACGATGCTTCATCACTGCAGAGATACAAAGCCAGATGAGCAATTTCATCCGGCTCGCCCATGCGACCGATAGGTTGACTCTTTGATAATTTCTCAAATATCTCTTTCTCTTTACCCGGATAATTTCTATTGATAAATCCATCAACAAAAGGCGTGTGCACTCTCGCAGGTGAAATACAGTTACAACGAATTCCGGCATTGAGATAATCTTTTGCTGTAGATAAAGTCATAGCAACAACGGCTCCTTTTGTCATCGAGTAAGCAAACCGATCTGGAATACCAACAGAAGAAGCAACGGAAGCCATATTCAAAATACAAGCGCCATTCACTTTCATGTGTGGGATGGCCGCCTGCATACAATTATATACACCTTTTACATTTACGTTGAAGAGACGTGTAAAATCCTGCTCAGAAGTAGATTCGATATCGCCTACATGCGCAACACCGGCATTGTTGAACAAAATATCAATGCGACCGGATGCTGATGCAATGCGATCAATGGTTGCTTTTACTTCCTGCTGATTGCTCACATCAACTTTTACAGAAGAACAGTTGCCGCCTTCTGCTGTAATTTCTTTGACTGCCTCCATTGCAGCGGTTTCATCAAAGTCGAGAATATGAACTTGCGCTCCCTGTTTTGCAAACAGTTTGGCTGTTGCTTTCCCGATACCACTTCCGGCACCTGTAATAATTGCGATCTTATTCGTTAAACTAAACATTATCAGATTGAAAATATATTATTCATTAATGTCCATTTCTCGCCGGGCTTACTGCCGGGCAACCCCTGCTGATACTTCCACATCAGCGTTTCCCATTCCTGTACTTTTTCGTTGGCAGCATCTGCTGCTGCTTTGCGTTCAAACGAAAACTGTTCATTTACTTCCATGATCATAAACAAACGATTTCCTGTACGGTAAATATCCATGTGCTCAATGCCGGATTCTTTGATGCTTTGCAAAATTTCCGGCCATACGTTTTGATGATACGTTTCGTACTCAGCTATGAGAGCCACATCATCTTTTAGATCCAATGCCAGACAATATCTTTTCATCGTTAATGAGCAGTTGAAGTGTTATCGGTAAACAGGTTTCTGAAGCGGTACGCAAACAAACCAATGACAATAAAACATACAATGGGTACGATATATGCCAATTGAATATTCCCACCGGTCGCATCGGATATCTGTCCCATGAACAATGGAAAAATTGCACCACCTACAATCGACATCACAATAAAAGACGAAGCTATTTTTGTTTCTTCGCCCAAATTCGAAATGCCCATAGCGAAAATAGTGGGGAACATGATGGACATAAAGAACGGCACCGCCATCAATGCATACACGGCTACATCGCCTTTTGTAAATACGGCCACACTCAACAACAACATATTGATCACTGCATAAATACCCAACAGTTTTGCAGGTTTGATATAACGCATGAAAAACGTTCCGGAAAAACGGCCGATCATAAAACCGACCATGGCTACCGAACCCCACAGAAAAGCAGCTCTTTTTTCAGGCATATCTTCTGCAAACCGGGCGAAGCGTATAAAAAAACTTCCTACGCATGTTTGTGCACCCACATAAAACAACTGTGCAACAACAGCCCATTTCAAATGTGGGTGCCGGAAAACACGAAACGAAAATTTTGAATTCGTTGCATCATCTCCATTCTCTTCTTTTATTTCCGGAAGCTTGGTTACAAAGAATAATGCCAGTAAGATCATCACGATTGCACCAATCACGAGATAAGGAATTTTTACGGTTGCTGCTTCTCCATCCAGATAGCTGGCAAGCGTTGCTGCATCCATTTGTTGCAATTCTTCTTTCGAATGTTCAACACCAGACAAGATGATCTGTCCGCCAATAATCGGTGCAACAAATGCACCCACACCATTGAATGATTGTGCAAAGTTCAATCGTTGTGCTGCCGATTTTTCATCGCCTAGTTTAGCGATATATGGATTAGCAACAGTTTCTAAAAACGTAGCACCGGCCGCACTGATAAATAAAGCCACCAGAAAAAAAGAATAATCACGCACATTGGCTGCCGGAATAAATAGCAACGCACCCACTCCATACAAGAGTAAGCCAAACATGATCCCTTTTTTATAACCATACTTGTGCATGAACCACCCAGCCGGTAAAGCAATAGAGAAATAACCCAAATAAACCGCCGTATCAACAAATGCAGATTGCGTATCGGTCAACTGACAGGCTTTCTTTAAATGTGGAATCAGAATAGGGTTGATATTATGCAGAAATGCCCAGAGAAAAAACAAGCTGGTGACAAGAATAAACGGGAAAAGATATTGATTGCGTTGGCTCATATGGAAAGTTGATCGTTCGAAATGTCAAGATATTAATTCTCAGGTAAAGTATGCATTCTTTTCATGCAAACGTTTTCGCAAATAAACCTGAACAAAAAAACTGTTGATTGCTTTATCTCTCAAGTATTACTTTATTGCGGCCGAAGGCCATACGAATCCTTTAGTTTTCTGAGGCTGAAACCAGTTTGAGTCCTGTTCCGGTATTGAATTGCAGTTGGAAAAAATGTTTTCAACTGTATATTCTTTTGCTTCTTTATCACTTAATTGTTTGCTCCATGCAACACGTTTTGCAACAGATGCACCCTCACCGGTTGATTTGTATTCTACATAACGAACGGTTGTTTCGTTGGCAGGGTTTCCCCAGTTATTCCAACCTTCTGTTGCAATTTGTTTGGGGAGTTCACAACGGATGAATGCTGTTTTAGCGTGAGCACGCCAAGGCCGGCCTAAGAATAATTTTGTAACAGTTGAGTCGGCAGTGATCTTGCAATCAAGAAATACATAGCCGAAGTTTTTTCCTTCCGTTGTGCTGGCCGCTGTAATGTAGGAGTTTGATTTTGCCCGGATGGTACAGTTTTGAAATACAGCCGTTGAAGGACCAAAAATAAAATCGGTTGTACCTTCTATATAACAATCAACAAATAACTGCCGTGCATTTTCGCCTGCTGCAAAAATGGTATCCTGATTGCCGAGGAAACGACAATTTCGAAACACTGCTTTGTCTGCATCAACATACAAGGCCAATGCTTGTCCAACAGGACCGGCACTGTTGGCAAACGTAATATTCTCTGCAATAAAACGATTCCCGGAAATTTTTGCCGTGTACGACGTGAAGGTTGTATGTTTTCCTCTTCCCGAATAATCATTGAACGTTATGATTGCTTTTTCTACACTTTCACCAATAAATGTTACGTCGGTATTGTTGGCAGGCAGTTCGATCTTTTCATTGTACACTCCGTTTTTAATATACAGTGTAATACGTGCCAATGGATATACACGCATGGCATCAATGGCATCCTGGATATATTTATAATCGCCGGTGCCATCTTTTGCAACAGTAAATACATACTTATATTGTTGCGGATTGGAGGTTTGTGCGGTTACTTCAGATGTACCAATTAATATCAACAGTAGCAGGAGTTGTATCTTTCTCATCTCAATCTCTACTTTTTAGAAAAAACGTTTTGCAGGAATATGTTAATCGTTTCAACCGTCGGTGTAAACCAAGGTTCAAATAAACAAAATGAATGGGGGGAATTTTCAAACTCTTTCACCTCTGTATAAATATGATTTGCCTTCAGTATTTCAATATAATCATTCCGTCCGGTATGCATTCTTGCAACAGAGCTGTTGATAAATAATGTTGGGGCTGTTGCCGCACCTGCATGTGTTAAAGGCGATGCTTCGATCCACAACTCCGGCTTTTCCGTTTTGGAATAAGCAAACCAATAGTTAGCTGCTGATTTTTTTTTACTGTCATCGCCTTCGCCAGTTTCCGGGTGCAAAAATGATACTATTCCATCGATATCAACAACTGCATGTACCTTACTGCTTACCCTGGATGCGAATTCCGGTTCGAATTTTTTGTTCTCCATCGTTGCACCTGCCAATGCAGCCAGCTGTCCACCAGCAGAAAAACCAAGTACTACAATCCGATTGGTATCTACATGAAATTGCACAGCATTTGCTTTCACCCATTTAATGGCTGCTTTTACATCTTTTACTGCAGCCGGGTACAATGCTTCGGTTGACAGGCGATACTCAGGTGTAAAACATGCATAGCCTTTTGCTGCAAGATGAAACGCCAATGCATGATGCTGACTTTTATTTCCTGAGCGCCAACCCCCGCCATGAATAATAATGATTGCGGGAGTTCTTTTAATGTGTCCCTTGTTCATCTTTGGAAAAAAAGCATCCATTTGCAGGTATCTGTTGGCAGGTTTGTAGTAACGGATATTCCGTTGTTCAGCAATAAATGCACTGCGTTCTGCCTCGGGAAATGAAATAGCGGGGTATTGCTTCTTTACTTTTTCAAATTCACTTTTCAGGTTAAACGAAGTATCGGGCACATTAGTAATGCCCTTTACTGATTGAGCAACCAGTGCAGGAAACTGAATGAAACTCAAAAGAATTATTAAAACACATATATAATTCCGCTTAGATAGATCCGGCATAATCGAAGCTCATTTTTACATCAGTTTATTACGACACACTTTAAAACTACTCTATTATTTGCTTGCAGATAATGAATAAAGTACTGTCCCTGCGGTAACGACTGCACATCAATCGCAGTGAGGCTTGTATTGGCTGCTACTTTCCGTTCACGCATTTTTACACCCAACAGGTTATACAGCATAAGCGTTGCTTCTCTGCTGCTCCGTGGATGTTTCATATAGATAGTGCTAACAGCAGGGTTTGGATAAATGGCAAATCCTCTTGCAGCTATCGTATCAATCACAGATGTTGGCACGTTCTGCGTGGGAATACCTTTTACAATCACATCTTTCAGTTGTGCATACCGGCCAGGGCTGGTACTGCCGCAACTATAATACAAACGGACAGTAAGTGTTTGTCCTTCCGTTAATGTAATACCTGTTGATCCATTCAATGGGAAACGATAAAGTGCAGACGGGCCGTTGTTGTCCTGTGTCAGCAGTTTTGGTGCAGTAAATTCGAATCCGGTTACATCAGAAGAATCAGTTGCAAAGCCGCTGCGTGAATACACAACCGCAAGTTTGACATTACTGTTGGAGGCATAAAATGCTGTATTGAACAACAAGCTATCAACTCTTGTGATAAATCCTGCACTTGCAGTAATGGTGAACTGCTGGTAATTGGTGCGGTTGAGATTACCACCCGGGCCACCCGATGCGGTTGTCCAGTAACCATCGGCCGTTGCAGCAAATGATTGCCCACGTGCAGATGAGTATGGCTGCACACCTGCTACCGTTACACCATCAGCTACAGCAAACCGGTTGAATGTGGGAACACTTGCAACAACAGCTGCAGAACGGATCGCTGCACTGTCCTGGTTATTTTGTGTAAAGGGCCAGTGTTGCAATACACTTGAAATTTGAATTGCCTGTGATTGAAGTGCTCCTCTAACTGCAAGCTTCACTGTATCAGCTAATGTGCCGCTGTGAATAATGTTACTGTTGTAAGTACCAGCAACGGTACCATTCAAACGAAGTGTAATAGTTGTATTGGCAACAGTGCCGTTTGTTGGTTTCAATCCCAATGGTTTGGTATTGGTAAACCATGTAACACCAGCATCAGCTGATACTTCATAATTAAGCGGCGGAATAATTTTGATACTGTCAATAATATTCAAACCAGATACTACATAGGCTTGTGTGGAGGATGGCGTTCCGATACCCTGTAAAAAATCAGACAAAGCTGCTGTAACACTAATAATTGGTTTGCTTGATACAAATGCAGTATCAGATGTAGTAGTGGCAAACCCTGTTTTTGATAACCGTACAATGTAATAATAACTCGTACCTGCAGCAGGTGCTTGATCAACATACAGAAAATTACAAGCCGAATCTTCGCTGCTGTGTTGTGTATCAATCAAAGTGAAATTTTGTTTATCCGCACTTCTGTACAGATCGCATTGAATGCCTGCCATGGGCCAGGTAATATTCCAGGTAACGTTCACCGTTGTGGCTGTTGCATTGGGTTTGCGTGCAAGCACATTCGATGCAGATAGTTCAGGAACGAATGTATTATTCAACTCCGGCCATGTATTATACGGATTCCATGCAGCCATCATCGGCGAATCTGCGTTCATAAACACCGTATCGTTATTATAGTATTTTGCTGCCTGCTCTGCTGTGAGCTGTTTGCTCCAGCTTACCCGTCCGCTCACATCTTTCACTGTACCGTTGTGATTTTTGGCATTGTATTCAGCATACGTTATGTAAGAAGTATTCGTGCCTGCATCCCACACACTCCATCCTTCTGCACGAACCGATGCTCCCATATATGAATTAAGGAATGCTGTTTTGTTATGCGATTTAGATGCATCGGCTGTGCCTGCATCGTTCTGCCAGGGCCGACCTAATGAATAAAAGGTTGTACCACGGTTCTGCGTAATACGGCAATCACGAAATACATAACCATAACCCGATGCTGCTTTTGTATTGGTGGCAGTAACAAATCCACCTGCACCATTATCTAATCGTGTACGTGGATAAATTACACATGTATCGAAAATGATAGTTGAAGAACCAAACAGAAAATCTGTATTCCCATCTACATAACTGTTCTTCATATACACACGTGTGCCTTTTACATTACCGCCGTAGTAAGTATCCTGTCCGCTGTTCATACGACAGTTGTAAAACACAACCCTGTCGGATGTTGTATAAACAGCTACTGCCTGCGGACCATCGCCCGGCGCCGGCACAACCGCATTGGCATTGATACCATATCCTGTTGCATTTTCAATGGAAAGGTTCATGACCATTATATCGGCTGCATTGATGATCATGGTACCGCTGGTTGAAGTGCCATATGTACCACCAGCAGGATTTGCTTTACCTGAATAATTATCGTACGAAATAATTGTTTCTGCCATGTTTTCACCAATCAACTGCAGGAAAGGTTTATTTGATGGAATGAGAACTGTTTCTACGTATTTTCCTTTTTTAATAAAAATCCGCCACGGCGTTGTGCGGTTGGCTGGTGCTGCATTAACAGCAGCTTGTACCGATGTATAATTACCCGAACCATCTTTCGCCACCAACACATCATGTGCTGGTAATACAACTGGATTCGATGCAACACCAGTTAGTGCCAGGGTTTTTGTTGCAGCGCCTCCTCCTGTAATTGAAAGATTACCATTGTAGATTCCTACACTACTTGCATGTAAACGAACAGAAATTGCGGTCGATGAAACTGTACCGGATACAGGAGATAATACAACGCCTGATGACCACGCTGTTCCGTTTAATGATACTTCGTAGTTTACCGGAGCAGTAACTGTAATATCGCCTGTAAGATTTGTACCGCTAACAGTAAAGGTTTGTATGGCAGATGGCGAACCGATAGTTTGTATAAAATCAGTAAAGCTTGCGGTAGCAAGAATTATTGGTGTGGCAGATGCCGTTGCAGAAGCGGCAATGGTTGCAACCGGTGAATAGTTAAACGCTTTATCGGCTGTGAACACATGATAATAATAAATTGAACCGGCAGTAACAGAGGCATCAGTAAACGCAGCATTTATTCCGGTGTACATAATCGTGTAATCGTTCCCGATAGTATTGCCGGTTACATATACTCCTTTCGTATTTAAAGTTGGTGCAGCACTCACTGTACTTCTTACAACAATATAACCACCATTATCAACGCCGCTTGCAGGTGCCGTCCACGATAAGGCAATAGAACTCGCAGAACCGTCTGCTGTAAGATCAGTTACTGCATCGGGTGCAGTATTATCAACCGTAGTACCGGGATAGGCTACGTAATCATCAATATAAAAAAAGGGCGATTGCGGATTGGTAACCCGGATACCAAAATACGTAAGCGTTGGTGTGGAGTTGGTTGTTTTTAATGTGCCGGTGAACAATTGCCAGTCCTGCGCTGTGGAAGCATCCAATGTAATTTTTGGCGTTAGGGTGATATTGCTGCCACCAACAGAACCCAGCACAGTTGACCATCCATACAGATCAGTTGCTGCCGTTAATGGACCGGCAGGTTTGTACCAAAACTGAATTACATAATCGGTATTCTGCGCCAGTGCAGGATTGGTTTGTACCGGCGAGAAAATATATTTGTTACTGCCGCTTGCCTGTTTGTAAAACAAACTTTTGCCACCTGTACGTGCAGTTGCAGATTGAATATCCCAGTTAGCCGATACTTCCCATTTAGTTGTGGAGGTATGTTCTGTAACTGTTGAATAAGAACCGGGTGTTTGATTTTCAAAACCGCCATCCAGTCCAGGGAAAAAACCAATGGATGTATTTTGCAGATCTGCAGAAGCTGTGCCACTCACTGCAATGGAAATAGAAGTGGCGCCTGCACTTACTCCAATAATATTACCACTGAATGATCCAGCAGCTGCTGCATTCAACCGGATATAAATCGTGGTTGAAGATACAGTACCAGCATTGGTTGTAAGCGAAACAGTATTACTCCATGTTGTATTGTTCAATGAAAGCTCGTACGATGCAGGTGCAGTAATTTCAAGTGCTGCTGTAAGATTAAATGCCGAAACAGAAAATGTTTGTGCTGCTGATGCTGCACCAACTGTTTGTGCAAATGCAGCAAGTGATGCGGAATAATAAATCGTTGGCGTTGTATTCTGCTGATCGGTTACCAGCGAGTTGAGATAGTTTTCAAGATGGGTGTAACCATTGGCAGCAAACAAGCCACGGTCACCTGCATCGTTGGGGTTTAATCCATTGGCTGTTTCCCATGCATCGGGCATGCCATCATGATCAGTATCTGTTGGTGCTGTAGTTGAACTTAATGTGGGCCATGCATTCACCGTATTTGCATACGGTGTGCCGTGCGGAAAGCCTCCCTGTACATCAATGATTCGTCCGGTACGGTTGCGCACATCATTTGCCAGGCGCTCATCCAATGTATCACGCTTTAAACTGGCACCAGCATACTGTAAAACCAATGCATAGGCTTCCAGTGCGGAATGTGTGGTAACCGGCGCAATCGAATGTTCCGTTATTGCTTTTGCCAATGCTGTATCGGCCTGTACACCACCACTCATGGATACACCCAGCCAATTATTCGTTGTGATAGCAGGATATCCATCTACATAATTTCCGGATAAATAAAATTTACCATAAGGAATGGGTGTGGCTCCTGTTGTTTTGCCAGGCTGAACAATCATACCACGTACAGGAATTGAAACAGAATTGCCTGTGCCGGTTGATGGGCCGTATTTGTAATAATTATTAACGAGATTATAATTACCACCATCTCCACCATTGCTGCTGTAAGCACCCCAGTTATAAATCACGTTGTTCCTGAAATCAGTATTCTCCACACCAATTTCTGCAGGTGAATAGGTGCTGATACCCGCAAAACGTGGATTACGGCCTTTTGCATGTGCCAGCATATTATGATGAAACGATCCACGCTTTGCTCCCCAGATACCAACATAGCCATGCTCCTGGAAATCCGCATCCCCTTCGTAATGATAGGAATAGTTCAATGGCTCTGAAACAATATTCCATTGTACCGTTACACTATCGCCACGATAAATGGTAAGCGCTTCGTCGCTGCTCCAGCTGATGGAACAATGATCGATGATGATATTTTTTCCGCCGAGGTTTCCAAATGCATCATCACCACCACTGTTGGTTGTGGGTTTACATGCATCCGAAAATGGCGCCACCGGCACACCACAATTGGCGGGAGTAGTGATGAGTTGATTTTTATCGCCCATGCGGATGCGGATATAACGAACGATCACATTGTCGCCGCTGATCACTACCGGGTGATCAGCAATACAGATACCATCGCCGGGCGCTGTTTGTCCGGCAATAGTGGTATTGCTTCTTATCGTTAAACGTGAATTGAGATGAATAGTACCTGACACACGAAATACAATAGTACGGTGCACGGCGGTTTGACTCAATGCATAACGCAAACTGCCCACACTGTTATCATCGTTGAGATGTGTTACTTCAAATACAGTTGTTGGAACAGTTGCTGTACCTCTTCCTCCGGTTGCAAAACGGCCGGCACCTTCTGCACCGGGAAAAGCAATCTGCTGTGCATTGATTACTGATGAATACAACATCAACCAAAGAACAGCAATCATAGATTTTGATAAGCAACGCAGTTTCATTGGATGTTTGATTATTCGTTTGTGTTAATGATTCGGGTGGCGAGTTCAGGCAATTGGGAACGGATCTCTTTCAATACAAGTTGAGCTACCAGTCGTGCCCCAAATTCATTGAAATGAGTATTGTCATCTTTTCCGTTGGGGTGATTGGGATGCTCCCCGGGTTTCAGTTGCATGAAAAGTAATGCAGAATTATCCGGGCCAAACTGCTGGTAAAATTGTTGCGTGATGATGTCCATATCAAACAATACCACAGCTTCTTCGTTAGCAACTGCCCTGGTGATTTTCATATATTCATCATGCGTACCAACAATTTTTCCGCTGCTGTCGAACTTTCTCCTTGCCATCGATGTAAGCAAAACAGGAATCGCTTTTTTTTGCTTTGTTTCGGTTACAAATTTTTTGAGATTAGATTTGAATTGGTCTGGAGTAGTAGCGGTCTTTTTGGCAGGTACTTCATCGTTATGTCCAAACTGGATGAATACATAATCACCTTCGCCTGCTTCATCCATGATCTGTTTCCACAAGCCCTCTGTCTGAAACGAAGAAGTACTTCTGCCGTTCTTTGCTTTGTTGATGACCGTTACAGTTGAATCCCAGAAATACACAAAGGGCATTCCCCAACCATGTTCAGGATAAGCTTTCACCTCTTTGATGCTGGCAGTGCTGTCGCCAGCAATAAAAAGTTTGATCTTTTTTTTTGGCGGAATCACTACTGAAAACAGAGGAATGGCAAGAAATAAAAAAGCTTTCTTCATGCTATTTTATTAAACTGTTGATGTACACTTCAATGTTGGTATAATATTGATGCAGTTTGTTTGTACTTGCATCAGTTGCGTCGCTTGCATCTAACCCATTCTTTTTCTCCCACTCATCAGGCATTCCATCACGGTCCGTATCAACAGGTGGAGGTTCTGTTTTTAAAACAGGCCAGGCATTAATGGTTATTTCAAACGGAGAGTGATGCGGATAACCGCCCTGCACATCAATGATCTTTCCGGTTCTGTGAATTACATTATTGATGATGCGTGCATCCATGGTATCTCTTTTGTACGAAGCACCCACCTGCAGTAAAACGGCTTTGTAGGCATCTTCTGCTGTTTGCACCGGTATTGCATCTGTTGGAAAAGCAACAGATTTGATTACTGTTTTCTTTTCTTTTTCCGTTCCTTTCGGATCGATGTGTATACCTGCGAGATTATTTTTTGTTACATCAGGTGCGCCATCTACATAATTTCCTTCAGCATAAAACTGTCCATAGGGCTGCCCACTCTGTTTCGAAGGATTCACAATACGGCTTCGTACATTCTTATTGGTAACCGGTCCATACTTGTAATAATTGTTCACTACATTATACGTACCACCTTCGCCACCATATACATTGTTGTGTTGCCAGTTGTAGATCACATTGTTTCTGAAATCAACAAACTCTGCATCAGCACCAAGCCTTGCTCCATTAAAACGTGGATTACGACTTACACAATGCGCAAACAAATTATGATGCGCTGATAAATGCTGTCCACCCCAGATACCACCATACCCATGATTTTCCCAGTCTTTATCACCCGTTTCGAAATGATACGAGTAGTTAAGCGGTTCAGCAATGATATTCCATTGCAGTGTGGTACTATCGCCTTTGTACACTGAGCATACCTCATCGGTACTCCAGCTGAAGGAGCAATGATCGATGATGATGTGCTTGCGACCCGATGCACTAAATGCATCATCACCACCGCTGCCATCCACCATTCCTTTTTGTCGCTGGTATTTATCACCCATGCGTACACGGATGTAACGAACAATAATATTATCGCCGGCTAAACTTACCGGCTGATCAGCAAAACAAATTCCATCGCCGGGAGCTGTTTGTCCGGCAATGGTTGCATCGCCTTTAATGGATAATTTTTTCTCCAGATGAATGGTACCCGATACGGCAAATACAATGATGCGTTTCCCTTTTGCCTCAGCCGCTTCACGAAAACTTCCCGGACCATCATCATTGAGATTTGTAACGATCATTACGTTGCCCCCACGGCCACCGGTTGTGTATTTGCCATACCCCTCTGCCCCGGGGAAGGCAATGGCTGTTTCGTTGTTGATCGCTCCGGTTGATTGCCTCTGTTGCGCACATGCAAAAAACAGGAGAAAATAACTCATGACTACTATTGTAAAATGCTTCCGTATCATTTTGTTTTTTATGCTGTTTAACACAGGTGAGGCAATAAAAAAGCGTAGCAGCAACTTGTATGCTACAAGTGCTCTCAGCTTATAATCAGTTTTGGGATAACTCTGCAAACGTGAAACGTTTGCAGAGTTTGAATTTTAAAATATTGCCGCTTGTTGTTATCAATGTCTCCAGCGTGGATCGCCGGATGTATTCCGTCCGGTAAAAGAAGTATTGATGATTTTGAAATTGCCGGCAGTTGGATTTTCCCAGAGTTGCGCAGCCGATATTGTTAATACTGTGATGTTTGGCAAATCATTACCAGCAGACACATGATCGGATGTGCGGAAATTATTGCTTGTATTAATGATTGTTGCTGCATTGGTTCTAACATCACGCACATTAAAGTTGCCGTTGTTTCCCCAACCTGTACCGAAGATGCAGTTGTTCACCGTAATACCGTTGCTTACTGTATTGGAAGCCGACGTATTGTAGTCAATATAATAATTACTTCCGCCACCCAATGGCGCCTGATCGAATGTGCAATTTTCAACCAATACAGAAACAGAGTTATTACGGCTGGTAATAATTTTCTGTGCATTGAAAACAGTTGTATTCGTCATGATGATGGCATCGGCACGACTGGTAGCCACATCAATATTAAATATACCATAGTCTCTGATGCTGTCGGCAATGCAGTTGTTCATTTCCAAAGTTCCAATAATGGAAGGCTGACTTTGTGTACGAACCACTCCCCTGAAGACACGTGCATTGCAGTTATCAAATTTCAATTTGCCGATATTGCAGGCCGTGTTGATGTTGAACACATATCTTGATCCAAAATTATCGCTTCGCAGTTCCAGGCCATTGAACACAATTGAATCAATATTACTTCCTGCAGTGATGTTGAAGTTGGAAGTAAAGTAGATCAAAGGCTTCGCCGGATTCAACAAATCATCACCTGCAATAAACGTAAGCGTTTTATTGAGATTTGTGGTTGTAGATATATTATACCGTTCGCCTCTTTTGAGGATGATGATACTGCCTGAAGCTACATCAGGAATGGTATCCATGAGAATGGTTGGCACGCCGGTAATACCACGCAGATCAACTAAATCGCCGGTTAAAGGGGCTTTTGTTGAAAAGTTAGCCCAGCCACGAACTGTAGTACCGCTGTAAAGGAAAATGATGTAAGCTGTATTCCCATTCAGACCGGAAACTACTTTGTATTCATTGGCCACATCCGTTCCGTCAAGTGTTACTGCTGCAACTTCTGAACTATCAGCAGCTAAAAGAATTTTAATACCTGTAACAGTTGCACCACTGGTACTCCAGCTTACTTTTACGGAGTTATCGTTTACATCGCTCAATCCCG
>CAYMSG010000015.1:0-20798 GCA_964392955.1 uncultured Chitinophagaceae bacterium
CCGCAGCAATTTACCTTCCTCGTTGGAGCTTATACATTAACGGCAGGCATCTCCGGTTTTACAGCAGCGTTTTTTGTAAATCAATTCGACCGGAAAAAAGTATTGTTGTTTGGCTACATTGGTTTTCTGCTTGGTACCATCGCCTGTGGTATAGCTCCGAAATATGAATTGTTGCTGGCTGCACGTGTGCTGGCCGGTTTGTTTGGTGGTTTAATTGCTGCGCAGGTGCTTTCCATTGTTGCCGATCTGATTCCTTATGAAAGAAGGGGAGCCGCAATGGGCGCTATTATGAGTGCATTTGCGGTAGCTTCCACATTTGGTGTTCCTTTCTCGTTATACCTGGCTACTATTATCAGTTGGCATGCGCCGTTTTTGCTGGTGGGTATCGTAGGTTTTGTTGTTGTACCGCTTGTGTGGAAATATATTCCTGCAATGAGCGGACATATCAGAGAGCGTGATGAAGACCGGAATAAATTTGAAGCATTGCTGGTGGTGGTTCAAAATCCCACGCAACGTCTTGCCTTATTATTTTCTTTTTTGATGATGATGGGACACTTTCTCATTATTCCATTCATCAATCCGTATATGGAATTCAACAATGGTTATTCGAAAGTTGTTACACCTATGATCTATCTCGTGGGTGGTATCTCATCTTTTTTTGCTGCAAACATTTTGGGTAAACTGTCAGACAAATACGGGAAGTTCCAGGTGTTTTCTGTATCTGTACTTTCTTCACTGGCCTTTGTATGGATCATTACCAATTTGCCACCGGTACATGTGGCAATCATGCTTACGTTGTTTGCCATCTGGTTTGTATTGGCAACCGGCAGAGGCGTAGCTGCACAGGCAATGATCAGTAACGTAGTGAGTCCGCAACACCGTGGCAGTTTTATGAGTTTCAACAGCAGTGTACAACAGCTGGGAACAGCATCAGCTTCATTTATTTCAGGAATCATTGTTGTGCAGGGGCAGGGTGGTAAAATACTCCGCTACGAGTGGTTGGGCTACCTGAGCATAGTGATATTGCTGATCTGTTTTTTCCTTGCGAGGCGCCTGTTTCGTAAAATGCAGAACGCACCGGTTTCGCAGGTGGAGATGCCCTTACCGGAAGCATAGATTTTTCTTTTATCAGCCAAGGAATTCTGTAATCTTGCAGCTTAATTGGAACAGACCAACTACATGACAGCAACCATTCATAAACTTTCTATCGTAATTCCTGCTTATAACGAAGCAAGAACCATTCACCTGATCCTTGATAAGATCAATGCTGTGCAATTGCTCAACAACATTGAAAAGGAAGTGATCATTGTAAATGATTGCAGCAGTGATGATACAAAGGGTGCAGTGGAACGTTATATGCAGCAGTCAGCATTACCTATTGTATTGTACAATCACGAAGTGAACAAAGGCAAAGGCGCTGCTTTACATACAGGCATCAAACAAGCTACCGGCGAACTTGTGGTGATACAGGATGCCGATCTGGAATACGATCCGCAGGAATTTAATGTATTGTTGAAACCTGTGCTGGATGGTTTTGCTGATGTGGTGTATGGTTCACGCTTTATGGGAGGTAACCCGCACAGGATCTTATTCTTCTGGCACAGCATCGGTAATAAAGTGCTTACTACATTGTCAAACATGTTTACCAATCTGAATTTAACCGATATGGAAACCTGTTACAAATTGTTCCGCCGGGAAATAATTCAACGGATCGATCTCAAAGAAAAACGTTTTGGCTTTGAACCGGAAGTAACAGCCAAAATTTCACGACAGCCTGATATCCGTATTTATGAAGTGGGTATTTCTTACTATGGACGTACGTACGCCGAAGGAAAAAAAATCAACTGGAAAGATGGTTTTCGTGCTATCTGGTGTATTCTGAAATACAATTTATTCCGATAAATTTTTGGCGCAGCGAAAAGAGAAAGGAGTTAAACGCAGCGTATTCTCTGCGCTTTCTTTGTGTTCTTTTTTCTCAGCGGCAAAAAAGCGCAAGCTTTTCTCTACAGCATCTTCACCAGGTAATAATTCCCGCACTGTTCATCTCTTGTTTTTTTGTTCAGGAATTTTCCGGTTAATGCTGTTACATGATAATCCAATCCTTCTTTTTCAATTACATGCAGTTTCCCACTTTGCCGGATTTCCTGTAAGCCTTCATCGGATGTGTAGAGGTATGTTCCTGTTACTGCCGCATCAAGCGAATCAATGCTGCCGATGATATGCTTTGCATAAAAGTGGATGGATTTACCACTGCCGGTGAACTTGTAAAAGAAAACCTTGTTGGCAGGAATTTTCTGATCCACAATGTAACGGCCAACAACACTGCCCGATTGGTATTGCAGCAGCTGCGGATAAAACCAGGAGCTGAAAAAAATATTCAAGCCAACGATCAATGCAAGTGAAATACTGATGAGTTTTTTGTTTAATTCTTTGTTCATCCACAACACAACTGCTGCAAGAAGTGTGATTGCCGGAATGATCCATGGCCACACAGCTGTTGTTGGAAAACTGTACAACAGGATGAGTACAGGAGCCGCTAACAAAGCTGCACATACAATCCACTGTATGGGTGTTAGAACGGTACGCAGCAAAGGAAGTTTTTTCTCCCAGAATAACCGGTACATCATTTTTGCCGTAATGATGGCTATGAACGGCAACACCACATAAATGTAATGGGGCAATTGGTATTTTGAAATACCCAATGAGCAATAACTTAAAATAAAACCACCGGTTGTTAAAAATTCTTCTCTTCTTCCAATCGTAAAACGGTTTCGTAGTATGCTGATGAGTTCATATACAAGTCCGGCAATAAAGAATAAGGTCCATGGTAACATACCCCACAGTAAATTCTCAAACAAAAAGCTGAATGGTGCATTGTTGTTCCACACATTTTCTCCGGTAATGCGCCCGAAGCTTTGTGTCCAGTAGAAGAATTTTAAGCCCGATACATTCTGTAATCCGTTTACTGTTTTTTCCGGATGCAGATCGAATTGCTGGTACAAACCAATGCTCATTGGAATCAATACAATTGCAATTACGGCGATGCCCAACAAATAAACAGGTTGAAAAATTTCTTTCCATTCCCGCTTTACTATAAAATGACTGCCGAAAGCAAAGATGGGAACAAACAAAGCGATCGGTCCTTTTGTAACCATGCCGGCACCAATTGCTGCTGCACCCAGCATGAAATGAAATATTTTTTTTGATTGATACCATTCTGCCAGTTGCCACATGGCAATAATTACCCAGCTCATCAGGATGGTATCGGTACGGATATCGCTGGTGATGAGAAATACTGCCTGGCAGGTTGCCAATACAGCAGCTGATAGTAAGGCCAGGGTTCTGTCGTAAAACAGTTTTGCAAATCGAAACGTAGCAAATACAGCAAAGATGGCAAAGAGAATAGAAGGAAGTTTATACCCTAAATTATTTTCGCCAAACACTTGCATAGACAAGGCCGATACCCAAAACAGGAATGGCGGTTTATCTAAATAATCTTTTCCATGTTCATACACCTGCAAATAACTGCCACTCTCTTTCATTTCACGACTCATAGCAGCGTACTGCGATGCATCTACATCCATTGTGTCTACGCCAATGCCAATAAAATAGACAGCAGAGACCAGCGCAAAAAGAAGGACTATGTTTATTTTCTTCATGTATTACTATTACCTGTTGAGGGGGCGAAACTACATTCGTTTTTTTGATGATGGAACAACTCAGGCAACTTCTCTTCCTGTACTTGCTCTCCACAACATAAACCATTCTTCCCGTTCCAGCTGAACGTTCGTTGCTGCAACTGCTGCATGTATGCGTTCAATTCGGGAAGTACCCAGTACCGGTAAGATGTTGGCAGGGTGTACCATTAACCAGCTGAGTAAAATCACATCGGCACTTGTTGCATATTTTTCAGCCAGTATATTGGCAACTGCAATAATGCGTTTGTTACGTTCATCTTCATCGTCCTCCACAAATAAGTTGCCGCCGCCCATCGGGCTCCATGCCATGGGTATGATGTTGTGTTGCTGACATTGATCCAGTGTTCCATCGCCAAACGGTTCCAGGTGAAGCAGGGAACATTCCACTTGATTCACTGCAACAGGAAAACGACTTCGGAGCAAATCAACCTGCCATTTGCGAAAATTGGAAACACCGAACTGTAACACTTTCCCTTGCTGCTTTAATTGTTCGAATGCCTTTGCTACTTCATCGGCATGAAACAACGGGTCGGGACGATGAATAAGTAAACAATCAATATAATCAGTTGATAAATTCTTCAATGAGGTTTCAACCGAAGTGATGATGTGTTCATAAGAAGTATCGTACGATTTTATTTTATGCTCTGGCCGGTTAGCTGATACCATTTGAATGCCGCACTTTGTGATCAACTGCATCTGCGTTCGTAACGAGGGATGTGCCTGTAATACTTTTCCAAACTCGGCTTCGGTTATATAGTCGCCATAAATATCTGCATGGTCAAATGATGTAACACCTGCTTCCATACAATCCCTGATCATTTGTTCATAAGCTGCCGTATCGAACCGTGCGCCCCACAGCCCCCATTTCATAGTACCTGCAATAATTTTGGAATACATTATTTCAGTTTTGAATTTTCAATGATCATTTCAGCAAGTCGTCCGTCACGTTTGTAAATATCGTTGCGGAAATTAAGTCGCCCCTCCCGATCAACCCATGATGTGAAGTAAGCAATAAAAACGGGTATCGGTTTCTCTACTTTCACATACAATTCTTTGTCTCCGTTCATGGCTGAATCAATGCGAGCTTCGGTCCATTCGGGTTGATGACGCAATACATAAATGGCCAATCGCCGTGGTTCTTCCACACGGATACATCCATGACTGAAAGCCCGTTTATCCTGGCTAAATAACGATTTCGATGGCGTATCGTGTAAATAAATACTGTGACTGTTAGGAAATAAAAATTTCACTTTTCCCAACGCATTCCATGGTCCTGGTTTTTGACGGATATTATTGCCATTCCATTCCATGTGATTCTTTTCCAGGTAATTCCGGTTGCGACGGATGGCTGGCAGTATTTCTTTATTCTTGATACTTGTAGGCACATTCCAGTAAGGACTGAACACAACATTATTCATCGTTCCATTGAAGATGGCTGTTTTGTTCAGCACAGTGCCTACTACTACATTCATGCTCCAAACAAGCGAATCGTTTTCATATGCATGGAATTTATACTCCGGAACATTTACAACAATGTAATCTGTATTCAATGCAACAGGCAGCCAGCGGCAACGCTCCATGTTTACAATGATCTGTTCAATCCGTTTCGATAAGGGATAGTTCAATTCTGCGATCATGCCGGGCCCCACAATCCCATCGTCTTTAATGCCATACCGTTGCTGAAAACGCTTAACCGCAGTTTCAAGTTCCGCATCAAACGAATGCGATTGATTGTTGGCAGCAAGATCGCCCAGTAAAAAAAGATGCTCTCTGATTTCCGGAACAACTTTGCTGCTGTCGCCCAAGCGATATGTTTTTTGATCGGGTTTGATTGTTTTCCATTTGCCACTTTCTTCGATAGTACGGTATTGTTTCAAAAACGATTTCAACAAACCGTATTGCCTGAACACCGGTTCGTTTTTCATAAATGCAGAAGAAGGCACTTCGAGTAAGGAATCAAGAAACGCATCATAGGCCAGTTTTTTGCGGGGCAGGTCCCAATTGCTTTCCTGCATTCCTTTTGTACCCAGCCCGGTCCATATTTTCTTTGCGTAAAAAAAGTACTGGGCTGTCAGCATTAATTCAACCGTTGGATTTGCTTTATCAGTTAAGTTTTCAGTTGAATCATTATCCATCATTTTATGAAATTCATCAGCATATAATAATTGCACAGGCACCCCCTCATCCGAAATATTTTCGATCTTATTATACAGGTTGCCGGCTTGTTCAATCAAGCCTTGCCGGTCGAACCAGGCGTAAGTGAATTTTCGTTTGCTGTAAAACGACAGCAGGTCCTTTTCAAAAGTTTTGAGGAGTGGATATTGTTGAAAAAAAGCAGGAATGGCACTGCTGTCAAACTTCAATTGTGTTTGTGTGCTGAAGTTGCCGGGCAGTGTAATATCAGTTGCCGGTTTCGGAACAGAATCAACTGCAATCTCTTTGTCTTTACCGTTTGATGAGCGGCATCCATACATACAGCAGGAAATGACTACAGCAAAAAGCAGGATGGCGGAAATGGGTTTGTTGGACATAGTGTTATTTAACAGGATGAAAATAAAAAAGTCCTGCTTAAAAAAGCAGGACTTTGTATTTCAGTTTAAAAGAAATTAAGCTTCAGCTACCACTTCCAGTTCAACTTCGGCTTCAGTACCATTTGCAAAATCAATTTTTGCTTTGTGTGTACCAAGTTCTTTCACTTCATCCACGATATGGATCTTACGGCGGTCAATTTCGTAGCCTTTTTGCTCACGGATAGCACGGGCAATCATTACGGTAGTGATACTTCCGAAAATCTTTCCGCTTGTACCTGTTTTTGCAGTCAGCTTAACAGGAGCTTCTGTAAGCTTTGCAATTACTGATTTAATTTCAGCCAACATTGCATCTTCTTTCTTCTTCTGCACTTTCAAACGCTCAGCTAATTGCTTCAGGTTCGAAGGTGAAGCTTCTACTGCAAACTTTTGAGGAATCAAAAAATTACGGGCATAACCGTTTTTTACTTTCACCACTTCGTTTTTACCACCAAGGGTGTTTACATCCTGAATTAAAATAACGTCCATTTTGTTTGTTTTTAGTTTCCGTAACCCAGTTGTTCAACTGTCTTCTCAGGCGCTGCGGAGAGTTAGGGAAAGGTTACTAATTTTCTTATTTCAATAAATCAGTTACGTAAGGTAACAAAGCCATTTGACGGGCCTTTTTTACTGCATCTGATAATTTACGCTGATACTTGAGTGAAGTACCTGTTAAACGGCGGGGAAGGATCTTACCTTGGTCGTTTACAAATTTTTTCAGGAACTCAACATCTTTGTAGTCAATGTAACGGATACCGTATTTCTTGAAACGGCAATACTTCTTCCTGGGCTTATCAGTTTTGATCGCTGTCAGGTATTTGATTTCATTCTTTGCCATAACTTAAGCCTCCGCTTTTTGGTTACCGGTTGGTACGCCATTTCTTTTCTTGTAGTTGTACTCAACGGCGTATTTGTCGAGTGCAGTGTACATGTGACGGAGCACTTGCTCATCACGGTGGAGTTGAACATTCAGCTTCGCATTGAAATCAGACGGAGCTTTGTACTCAATTACCCAGTAAATACCAGTTGTTTTTTTCTCGATTGGATAAGCGAGAGATTTTAAACCCCATGGATTGCTGTGTACCACTTCGCCGCCATTTGCAGCGAGTAAATCGGTGTAGCGTTTTTGTGCTGCCTTAAACTCATCGTCAGACAGAACAGGGGTAAAAATCACCATCATTTCGTAATTGTTCATTACAGTTTGTGATTTAAAAATTAATAATTGGGTTTACCCATCGGATCCCGTTCCGGGGAGCGGGAAATCTGCCAATACAGATTTGGGGCTGCAAAGGTAGGGGAATAGGGCTGAAAATGGCGCAGCCAAAGGGATTATTTTTCAGCGAAAATCAATACTGGCAACGATCTGCGGATTTTCTGATGGATGATTCATCTTCAGCCATTTAACCAAAAAAACGCCCCCGATCGATCGGGGGCGTTTGCAGTTATTGGAAAAGATGATTTATAATTTCAATAGCTTGATCACTTTTCGTTCACTTCCCTGTGTGATTTCGGCGAAATAAATACCGGCCTTAAAGCTTTCCCCCACCGTGAGCCTTTGGCTGGGGCTGATATTTGTCCGCTGTTCCAGGATACGGCCCTGGATATCCATTACCCGAAGAGTGGCTGTTTCTGCCGGGTTCAATCCGATGATAAGCAGGGTAAAAGCAACCGGTGAAGGATTGGGTAATACCTGAACGGTTAACTTGCTGATGGCCGCTTCTCCCATTCTTGCATTGGCAGCAGGAGAGGTAATGGTACATCCGCCAAGCATATCGCCATGTGCAAGGTGAGCAGGTACTGCCGATGCACTGATACTGATACTATTTCCACCATTGTGGCACACCGTCACTTTATCCAGTTTCTTGCCGCTTCTCACATCCAGCACATCAATTGTTTTGTCTGCGGTTGCCTGGCAGCCGTTGGCATCGGTTACGGTTACTGTGTAATTGGTTGCTGTAACAGGGCTTACTGATGCAGTAGCAGTCGATGAACCACTTGTCCAGCTATATGCATAGGCAGGAGTACCGCCATTGGCTTCAGCCGTTAATGTAACAGATGATGCAGGTACATATCCAATGTAAACGGTGTTGGCCAATGTTCCGGTTGGTAATGCATAGGCATCCGCAATGGTAACGGTTGGGTTGGCGTTGATGATAACGGTGGTGCTGCAGGTTGCAGCGTTACCCCAATTATCGGTAGCAGTCCAAACGATCAGGCTGGTGCCGATGTTGAAAGTGCCGCTTGCATCATTGCCTGTTCCGTTCCGTTCAGTAGCACCGGTAATTGTGTAGCTGTATGCAATTGCATCGCCACAATCATCTGTCGCAACAAAGGCCGGGATGTTGTAGCTGTTGTTTGTTACTGCACAGAAGCTGACAGTTTCGGTACAGGTTGTAACAACAGGGGCGGTGGTATTAGCAAATCTGAAACGACTGAATACAGGGTAGTGATCAGAAGTGGTAGAACCAAAGTTTGAAACAAGCGATGTAACATCGGTAAGGATGTTGGCACTTCCGGGCAGATAATCTGCATTCAGTTCGTTTGAAATAGTAACATGGTCAATCACATCATTATAACTTACTGTTGATTTCTTACCTGCCAGACTCAACGGTAATGTAACCGGTGTAAAGTTGGCCGCATCGTTTGTAAATATGGAGTAAGATGTTACTGGCGGATTGATACCTGCTGTAATGGTTACATCCAGGTCATCGTTATAATCACCGAGAACGATGATGTTATCATTTGCATAATTCTGTTGCAATGTATAATGCAATGTATCTGCTCCACGCTTTCTTCTGTCATATGATTGAAGCGTTGGTGATGTATTGGCTTTGCCATGTACCAACACAAACCTAACAGGCTTGGTAACACAATTCAATGTTACATCTGCACTCAGCATGTACGGGAATCGTCCGCTTGCCCAATAATTGTAAGCAGGATTTGTAAGATCGGCTGCTGAATTGATGCCCTGTGAAAGCAGAGCTGTTGTACTCACATTGCTCAGTACATCTGTTTTATAAATAAAGGCCATTTTTTGTGCTGTTGCCAACGCCGATGGCGGATTTGCACTTGTGTTTGTATGCGAGCCATAATTGCTGATCACATACGCATAACCAGGCATTTGGTTAACCACGGCAGCGAGGCGTTCTTCACTTACAATTTCTGTAAGTGCATACACATCTGCATTCAAATTTTCGAAAATGGTTTTTACATTTTGTTCCTGTTGCGGATCATTGGTTGGTCCATTAGCAGTGCTGCCAAACCATTCAATATTCCAGTTTACCACTTCGAGTGTAGTAGCCGGATCAATACTTGTACCTCCCAAGGTCACAACTTGCGAAATAGTTCCGGTTGTAATGCTGATGTCACCGGTAAAGTTTTGATTGTTCTGTGTTGTTGCAAAACGAACAAATACAGTTTTTGAAACATTGTTTGCTTCAGCAATGCTGTAGCTGATCGAAGAACTGAAGTTTGCTCCGTCTTTTGATAAACTGAAAGCACCTGTTGCCGTTAATGTAAGATCATTGGTTAAATCGTTACCGATAAAGCTGAATGTTTTAGTTGCCGTTGTTCCGTTTGCAGCAAAGGCAAACTGAACATCAGTTGTACTTACGGTTAAGCTGGGCGGCGGAGGCACTGGTGAATTGCCGAGACTGATATCATCAATTGTCCAGCGTGCACCTTCATCTTCATCTGAGTAATAGACGAATGCAAAATGCACATTGCTTCCTTTGAACGCAGAAAGGTTGATATTTTCTGACAAAGTCCACACATTTGAAGTTTGTGATGGGAATTTGCCGTTGATGTCGGTCCAGGTAGCTGTCGACGGATCACCACTTACATAGTCAGTTGAAACCTTTAATTGTAATGGCTGGCCGTTAAATGCTGTGCGGCTCCAGAACGAAAGCAATGGGAAATCGGTATTGGTTAAATTAAACGATGGAGAAATCAACCAATCTGTATTTGGCACGTTGGTGCCGCCAGCAAATCCATTGATCTGAACAGCATTCGGGAATTGTGCGGTGCCTGCAGGTGCATTGGGATCACGCCCGAAAGGAGTGCAGGCCCAAAGGATATTACCTACCTGGCTGTATTGTGTAAATCCATCACTAAGTCCGGCAGTGCAGTTTTGGAAATTTGCAACATAGATATTGATACCTGTTGTAAATGCCCATGTACTGTTTCCGGTGATGCCAGCAAAAGGATTTCCTTCAAGATCAGTTACTGCGCCCGCAGCAACTTCAATGTAGTACGGTGTGTTTACAGAAAGATTATTCAGGCTTACGCTCAATGTTCGTCCGGAAAGGGTTGCATCATTTATATTGATGGTTGTTACAATACTGTTGTCACTTACTTTTTTCAATACAACTGAGCCAGTGCCTTTCACAACATCTTCGTTAAATGTAGCAGAGGCAGTTAAGTTAATTGATACATCAGTTGCAGCGTTCACCGGTGTTAAGCCTGTTACCACAGGTGGAACGAGGTCAACAGGATTTGCTTCAATCGTAAAGTCGTCAATTGCCAAACCATCATCAGAACCAGATGCATTGAAGTCAGTCCAGCGGATCAGGAATACGGCACCGTTGGGAATCGACAGATCCCTGATAGTATAAACAATTTCGGTCCGATTACCCGGAGCGTTACCATCTTTTGCACCTACTGCAGTAATAGTTGGTGTAATAAAGTCAAGTGCAGTTACGTCAACCCATGTTCCATTTGTAAGATCATTTGCATCCAGGCTGTATTGAAATGAAAGTTTATCGGTTCTTGAAATTGTACCTAGGCGCCACTGCTCACCTGTATAACTGATTTTAATTTTTGTAATCGTTGTCCCCGAGTTATTTTGAATCTGTGCACCAATCGTAGAAATAAGACTTCCTGATTGGAGTGTACCAAAAGCTCTGTCTGTGCTTGTCCCAGTACCAAAGCTGTAGGTATCGCCACCAGTTCCAGAGCCTGTTCCTGCATTGTACAGACCATTGGCATTTGTGCCTGTTTCATTGAATAACCAACCGGTTGGCAATGAAGAAGACGAACCCGAATTAGCAAGTGTATTAAAGTCTTGTGAATAACTGGAGATTAATGAAATGTTTTGATTGGGAGCCACATCATTGTCCGTAAGATTAATACTTGCAGAAGCATTTCCAATTACGGCAGGACTGCTTACATTGGTAATTGTAAGATCAATTGTTTCAGTTCCTTCAACCGTAATATCATCAACTGTATTAAGTGTAACCGTTGCAGAAGTATTGCCTGCAGCTATTATGACTGAACCGGACTGCGGATCTGTATAGTCACTTATAATCGTTGCTGTGCCTCCTAGTGAATAGGTAACAGTAATACCGCCTGCAGGGGCAGGTGCAGATAAGTTAATTGTAAATGTTCCATTTGTTGAAGGCTCTGCGGCGTTTGTTCCTGCAACAGCAGAAACAGACAATACCGAGCCTGAACATGGATTTAAAGCTGAAGCAGTATTTCTTGGAGTTGGAAGGCCAGCTGCAAAATCAGCCGTGTTGTTGTTATTATCGGTACAGCCACTTGAAGCTCTTAACACAGCATTTGTATTGGATGGAGCTGGAGTTGGTCCCGCACCTTCAAAACAATTCGCAGTGGATCCAAATCCAACAAAATCAACAACTGTTGACCCGGTTGGGCAACTCGTTCCGGAAGTAATAACAGTGTTTACATTTAACAGTGCTACTTTACCGGCTGTGCCGCTCATTGCAATGTTACCCGTTGCGTCCGGAGTTGGCAGAGGAGTTGTACCTCCTGATCCTTGGGCTTGTTGCACAAGGTAATACTGCCCGGGTGCGAGTGTAATATTTGTGAGGTCTGTTTTTTGCCAGGATGATCCGGTTGCTGATGCATATTGTACTGACCAACCGTTAAGACTAACAGAATTTGTTCCCCTGTTAAAAAGTTCAATAAAATCATGCGTGTAAGTGGAGCCGGAATTACCGCCGCCTCCATACACCTGGCTGATGACTACCTGCGAAAAACTGTTTGAAATAAATGCTGCTGCAAATACAAGTGACAGCAACAACTTGCGTTGAAGTTTTCTCATTGCTTTAGTTTACGATTCTTAAAAAATGTGGAAGATTACAGGAAAAGGACCGGATTGTTCGGTAGGATATAGAAGATTAAATGTAGGTTGAATATGTATTTCAGCAAATAAACAGAGATGAAATATTTATTAACAATTGCGGGTTTTCAGCACCGTTTTTTGTTTATTTCTTTTTTACGAGGATGATGCCTTCCAGTAAATTGTATTTTTTGATGCGATATAAAACATCATATCCGGCTGCAAAAAATACTTCTTCATGCCGGGGGCTGGCATATAAAACAAACAATTCACGTGGGTATGCTTTTTGCGAAGCTTCAATTTTCTGAACAACCGCCTTCAGCAAAATGCTATCAAACGGGTTAAATAAAAAAACAGTTCGTACTTCTTTTTTTATTTCCAGTGTACTGATATCGGCCCATGTTAATTGATATTCCAGCGAAGGGTGGATTTTTTTTGTTATCGCAAGATTTCTTTCAGCAGCATTGATCATTTCTTTCGCAAAATCAATCCCGGTCAGTTTCTCAAAACCATAATATGCAGCAACACATAAAGCCCTTCCTTTACCACAGCCAATGTCAAGAAAAACTCCCTGCGTTGCCTGTTTGGGTAGATGTGTGAAAAGCTGTTCAATCGTAAAATAATTCACCGGCATATAATGCGTTGCATGTACAAGCTGATGACCAGTGATGGTAAAACGGGAAAGATCGTTGAATGAAGTAGTGTTGATCCTGTACTTCTTTTCTCCGGCCCATTCTTTTTGTAAGGTAAACAGGGCAATTTTGAATCCCCAGTTACCGGCGATGTAAAAAAAGTATTTTATGTGTTGCAGTAATCTCAAGTCACAGATGGTCTGATGTCAATTACTTTCAGTTGAAGACTAACGCTGCCATTCCATTCGTTTTCATCAATCGTATATACCACATCAAATGGCCCTTGTTGAACAACCGGAAATAAATGTGCAGCACGAAAACAAATACCTGTAATAACGGTGTCGCCTTGCTTTACGACCAACCGAAGATGTTGTTCTTTTACGATTTTACTGTAGCCATTATCCATCACGTTTCGTGATACAAAAACCGGGCGCATATTCTCCGGTCCAAACGGCTCCATTTGTTGAATGATGCTGTAAAATACTGGTTTGATGTCTGCGAATAAAAGTTCGCTGTCAATAATAATTTCCGGAACTAACTGTTCTGGTTGAATGGTGCGTGCAACTTCTTCTTCAAACGCAGATGAAAATGCATCAACATTTTCGGGTAGCAAGGTTAGTCCTGCAGCAGCAAAATGCCCGCCATATCCAAGCAAATGTTTTCGACAGGCATGGATGGCTTCATACAAATTAAATCCGTTTACGCTACGTGCACTGCCTGAAATATAATCACCACTTTTTGTGAGAACGATTGTTGGTCGGTAGTAGTATTCAGTTAAACGGGATGCAACAATGCCTACCACTCCTTTATGCCAATGTGGTTGATAAAGAACGGTCGATTTTCTTGTTTTCAGTTGTTCGTTACCGTTAATGATTGCCAACGCTTCTTCCGAAATAGAGGTGTCCGCTTCTTTTCTTTCGTCATTATCAGCATGAAGCATTTCGGCATACGTCAACGCTTCTTCATAAGTGTCGGCAATAAACATCTGCACCGCTTTTTTTGCATCATCCATACGGCCTGCAGCATTTACCCTTGGGGCAATCATGAACACAAGATTGTTAATGTGCATGGTAGTTGTAGCTCCGCTTAAAAACATCAATGCTTTTATTCCATTGGATGGATTTTCGTTAACCCGTTTCAGACCATGAAATGCAAGTATCCGGTTTTCACCTGTCATAGGAACAATGTCGGCTGCGATGGCCGTTGCAACAAGATCAAGATAGCGATAGGTTTGTTCTTTTTCCAGATTCAGTGTTTCAGCTAATGCGGTTATTAATTTAAAGCCAACACCACAACCACATAATTCTTTATAAGGGTAGGGGCAATCAATTTGTTTTGGATTGAGAATAGCTACGGCATCCGGAATAACGGTGTCGGGTAGATGATGATCACAAACAATGAAATCAATTCCTTTTTCTTTGGCATAGGCAATCAGTTCAACTGATTTAATACCGCAGTCTAATGAAATGATCAGTGTGAATCCATTTGCATTTGCAAAATCAATCCCTTGTTTTGAAACACCGTAACCTTCCCTGTAACGATGTGGTATGTAAAAGTCAAGAAGCTGTTTGTCGTAAACCGAACAAAGAAATTGAAACATGCAGGCCACACTGGTTGTACCATCTACATCATAATCACCAAATACCAGAATTTTTTCTTTTTGCTGAAATGCAGCCTGAATTCTGTGTACCGCTTCTTGCATGTCCTTCATCAACCAGGGTTCATGCAGATCGGTTATTTGCGGCCGAAAATATTCCCTGGCTTTTTCAAACGTATCGTGCCCCCGTTGAGCCAGTATTCTGCAAAGCACAGGATGGATCTTTAGCTTATCCCGCAGCAACTCAGTGGCAGTTGAATTTGCCTCTAAAAGCGTCCATCGTTTTTGCATAATTAATATTTTCGGTCGGTTGTATAGCGCACCAATGCTTCCAGCCCGTCTCGGATCTCATTTTGCGGGAACTGATGCAGTAAGCGGATCGCTTCATCCCTGTAATTATTCATTACCTGTTCAGCATAAGCAATGCCCCCTGCTTCAATCACCTCATTGATCACCCACTGTACGTTTTTCTTCTGGCGGTTCTCATTTTTGAGAATATAGATCAATTGTTTTTTTTTGACCGGATCAACGGTGTTCAGGGTATAAATAAGCGGTAATGTCAGCTTTTTTTCTTTGATATCATTGCCTGTTGGTTTGCCGATGGAAGCACTGCCATAGTCGAACAAGTCGTCTTTGATCTGAAAAGCAATGCCCGCTTTTTCGCCAAATAATTTCATTTGCTCGGTTTTTTCAATGTCCATGGTAGTTGACCATGTACCGGCGGCACAAGCAGAGGATAGAAGTGAGGCCGTTTTGTTTTTGATGATTTCGAAGTAAACGTCTTCGCTCAGATTCAATTTTCTGGTTTTCTCAATCTGCAACAGTTCGCCTTCGCTCATTTTTTCGACCGCTTCCGAAAGGATTTTCAGTGTATGAAAGTCGTCATTTTTCAGGGAAAGCAATAGCCCCTTAGATAAGAGGTAATCGCCAACCAATACTGCAATTTTGTTTTTCCACAGGGCGTTGATTGAAAAGAAACCACGCCGCTCCATCGATTCGTCCACCACATCATCATGCACCAGGGTAGCCGTGTGAAGCAATTCTACCAATGCTGCCGCACGATGGGTACTTTCTGAAACAGGGCCAAACAACTTGGCACTTAGAAAAACAAACATGGGGCGAACCTGCTTTCCCTTTCGCTTGATGATATACTGCATAATCCTGTCGAGCAGCGATACCCTGCTTTTAACAGCTTGCCTGAATTTTTCTTCAAACTCTTGTAGTTCGTCCTTAACCAATAACTGAATAGATGTGGAGGAATTCATGAAGCGGCAATTTACATTAAATAGGGCTGTTTCAGATTATTTGACGTAATATGCAGCGAATATTTAGTCAATCAGGTCTGTTATGACTGTTTGATTGTAAATAAATTGCAAAAAAAATTGATTTTTAACATCTGATCTCTATTTTTGCAATATTCATCAGGAAATTTCGAAACTTAATTACAACAACTATGGCAAGCAAAACGTACTCCCTGTTAGTAGGGGCCCTATGTCTTATCTTAACAAACCTATCTGCTCAGAGCTACGATTGGAAAGATTCTTCTCTTATCCCAAAAAAATCACAAGCTCAGCACAGCGAATTTTTACAAAATCAACAGCCCTTTCCTGCAAAACCACGTAATCAGTGGGAGATAGGTTTGAGTGTTGGTAATGTACTCGTTGCAGGTGACGTTACACCAGTATTTCCTCAGATTGGCTGGGGTGCTCACGTTCGGAAAGCGTTTGGGTATATTTTCTCTGCCAGATTACAATATGCTGGTGGCATCGCAAAAGGTTTGAACTGGACTCCTTCATTCAACTTTGCAAAGAATACTGCTTGGAAAGATGAGTATAACGGTCCAATGAATTACCGATACACTGGTGCACCTGGCAGCGTTCCAGGCTTGCCAAATGGCGCTCCTGGTGAATTATATCAGGTAGGTTCACGTGATTTTGCGCAAGGGTTGCTGAATCCTTACAATGAAGATAATCAAGATGTTGTTTACTATAATAACAGAACTGTTTCTCACCAATTGTCATTACAAGGTATTATTACATTAAATAACATCCGTTTCCACAAGTCAAAAACCAGCTTTATCATTTACGGTCTTGGCGGTGTTGGTGGTATGATTTACGAAACAACAGTGGATGCATTAGACGCTAATGGTAACACCTACTCGAACTTGTTTAGCAGCGTATATAATTCTTATCAAGTTGCAAATAGAAACAAGCGTGATATTCGTCGTGATCTGAAAGCTGGGATGGATAAAAATTATGAAACAGCTGCAGAAGGACAAGATTTACGTCGTCCAAAGTTGTTTGATATGACCTTCAGACCGATGGCGCAGGTGGGTGCTGGTATTGCATTCAAGGTTGGCAAGCGTTTCAGCATTGGTATTGAAGAAGTATTGACTATTGCAAAAGATGATCTGTTAGATGGCCAACGTTGGCAGGAAAGTGCGATTGGTGATGCCGCAATGACTCGTGATTTTGATTCATGGCATTACACAAATCTGAATTTCAACTATAGCCTTGGTTCTAAATCAGTTGAGCCTCTCTGGTGGTTAAATCCTTTGGATTATGCTTATAACGAATTGAATGCTCCTCGTCACATGAAGCTTCCAAAACCAGTTTTGGATGATGCTGATGGTGATGGTGTAACTGATCAGTTCGATAACGAGCCAAACACTCCAGCAGGTTGCCCGGTTGATACCCATGGTGTAAGCCGTGATACTGATGGTGATGGTGTTCCTGATTGTAAGGATAAGGAATTGATTACTCCTACACAGTGTCAGCCGGTAGATGCTGATGGTGTTGGTAAGTGTCCAGATCCTGAGTGCTGCAAAAATCCTGTAATTGCTCCTCCAGCATGTAACTTGGTTGACCTCCCAAGCATCAACTTTGGTGGTAACTCAAGTGTACTGAGTGCTGAAGCGAAAGCGTTGGTAGGTAGCGTTGCAACTTCACTTCGTGGTAATCCAGAATGCAAGCTTACAGTTTGCGGTAGCGCTGCTAAGAGCAAATCTGGTCAGGCATTGGGTCAAAAGCGTGTAGATGCGATCGTTAAGTACCTCGTAGAAGTACAAGGTATCAGCGCTGATCGTGTTATTGCTCAGTACGACTGTCATGAAGGTGATCCTTCTGTAGTAGAGCTCCGTGCAGAACAGAAATAAGTTGATATAGACTAATTGCTTATATAGCCCTCCGGTCTTCCGGGGGGCTTTTTCTTTAGGAAAAGATTAACCGCCTTTTCAAGCAATGCAAAAAGGATAAGGCTAATTTGCCTGAAAATCTTAACTTTGCTGGCTTTTATGAATTTGATTACCCGTTTACTATTTATTGTTTTCGTTTTTGGAGCACTTACAGGGTGTAATAAAAAAACGATCACCAATATCCTCAAGAGTAAGGATGTAGAGTATAAGCTTGGAATGGCTGAGCAGTATTATGCAAACAAAAAGTACAGTAAAGCGCAAATTCTGTATGAAGATTTGTTTCCGCTTTTGAGAAACGATCCCCGTTTTGAAGATCTTTATTATAAGTATGCATATTGCGGGTTTTATCAAAAAGATTACCTGAGCGCAGAAAATTTGTTTAAAGGATTTTTGGAAGTGTTTCCAAAAAGCAGCAGGGCAGCAGAGGTGGATTTCATGAAAGCGTTTTGTTATTATAAACAATCGCCAAGGGTAGAATTAGACCAAACGCCAACACAAAAAGCAATTGGTTCAATGCAGGCGCATTTGAATAACTACCCGGAATCACCAAAAGCACCGGAGGCAAGAAAAATCATTGACGAGTGTTTTGCAAAACTGGAATTAAAGGAACAGAAAAGTGCTGAATTGTATTATAACGTTGGCTCTTACAGAGCTGCTGCAATTACATTCACTACTTTACTCAATAACTATCCGGAATCGAAACGTGCTGACCAATACAAATTGATGATCATTAAATCGTATTATGAATATGCCGGCATGAGTATCGAGGAAAAGCAAAAGGAACGTTTTACAAAAGTGATTGAAGAGTACTACGATTTTGTTGATCGTTTTCCTGAAAGTGAACTTTTAAAAGAGGCTGAAAAATATTTTACTCTTTCTTCTAACAATATAAAAGCAAATAAAAATGAGCAGACTGATACGAAAAGTTAGCGCCAACACCAGCAATGTTGTTGAAACAAAAAATGTAGCTGACTTGAAGGCTAAAACAGGGAATGTGTACGAATCAATTGCTGTAATAGCAAAACGTGCCAACCAGATCAACATCTCTCTGAAAGAAGAATTGCACAATAAGCTGGAAGAGTTTGCCAGCCATACCGATAGCCTGGAAGAAATCCATGAGAACAAAGAGCAGATTGAAATTTCAAAGGCGTATGAGCGTATGCCTAACCCGGCTTTGTTGGCAACACAGGAGTTTGTAGATGACAAAGTATATCATCGCAGAGCAGATAATGATCTGTTTTCGTAAGTGATTTGAATGTATAGTATTCGAATGGCGGTCGTAACAGACCGCCATTGCTGTTTTTTTAATTGAATATTTTACTCTATTTTCATTAGCAGATGAAACTTCAAGGAAAAAAAATTGCATTAGGAATAACGGGCAGTATTGCTGCCTATAAATCTATTTCACTTGTACGTTTGCTTGTGAAGGAAGGCGCAGAAGTAAAAGTGATCTTAACTCCATCCGCTAAGGATTTTGTATCACCCCTGGTGCTGTCTATTTTATCAAAGAATAAGGTGTTAATCGATTTGTTTAATGAAGACAGTTGGGCAAATCATGTTGCGCTTGGACGTTGGGCCGATTTAATGCTGATTGCACCTCTCAGTTGTAATACATTGGCAAAAATGGCACATGGCATGTGTGATAATCTGTTACTTGCAGTTTATCTCTCAGCAACATGCCCGATAATGATTGCGCCGGCAATGGATGAAGATATGTGGAAGCATCCGTCGACCCAAGGCAATCTTGAAACACTTCAATCGTATGGCAACCATCTCATTCCGGTTGAAGCTGGGGAACTGGCAAGTGGTTTAATTGGTGAAGGCCGAATGGCAGAGCCGGAACAAATCATCAATATGATCAGCGGTTTTTTTTTGACCCAAGATGAGTTTAAAGGGGTCAAAGTACTTGTTACAGCTGGTCCCACCTATGAAGCAATTGATCCGGTTCGCTTTATTGGGAATCATTCCAGTGGAAAAATGGGAATTGCCATTGCAGAAGAATTGACGAAACGAGGGGCAGAGGTCATTTTGATTTTGGGCCCATCTTCTCAAAAGCCTAATGGTTTGTATAAATTAGTGAATGTCAAAAGCGCTGAAGAAATGTATGAAGCCAGTATACAGCATTTCCCTGATTGCAAGCTTGCAATTATGTCTGCGGCTGTTGCAGATTATACCCCTGCAAAAATTGCTGACGGAAAAATCAAAAAGCAGGATGGAACCCTGCATATTGAACTGAAACGAACAAAAGACATACTGGCCACTTTAGGAACCATGAAAAAGGAAGGACAATGGCTGGTGGGTTTTGCACTGGAAACAACCAATGAGAAGGAATATGCATTGGGTAAGCTGGTATCGAAAAATGCCGATATGATCGTTTTGAATTCGCTGAATGATGCCGGTGCAGGTTTTGGGGGCGATACAAATAAAATCACCATTTTCAGTAAGAACAAACAGGAATTTACGTTTACAGTTAAAAGTAAAAAAGAAGTAGCTGTTGACATTGCTAACACCATTAAACAACTGATGCATGTATAAGGCTTTGTTTGGATTCATGTTGTTCACCGGGATGTGTTTGCTGCGGGTTTCTGCCCAGGAGTTAAATGCAAGAGTTCGTGTAGTTGACAACCAGATACCAACAACCATCGATCGTAAAATTTTCAGAACACTTGAAACATCGCTTACCACATTTTTGAATAACCGTAAATGGTCAGTTAACAACTTCAAGCCGAATGAAAGGATCAACTGTCAGTTTTTGATCAACTTGGAAGCAATGCCTGAAACAAATGTTTTTACAGCCAGTATCACCATACAGGCGGCACGTCCGGTATATGCAACTTCTTATGTTTCCCCCATCATCAACTTTAAAGATCCCAGTTTCGATTTCAAATATGTTGAATCACAACCGCTGGAGTTTAATGATAACAGAATCTCCGGATCAGATCCACTCGTATCGAATTTAACGGCGGTGATGGCTTATTATGCTTACATTATTGTAGGGTTTGATTATGCTTCATTTTCAACACGTGGAG
>CAYMSG010000016.1:0-20650 GCA_964392955.1 uncultured Chitinophagaceae bacterium
ACCATGAAAGACCTCGAAGAAAAAATTGAACGGGAGAAAAATAAAGATGAAGCCATGAACTACAAATGGCCAAGTGATGTATTGAATCATGATACCATTGGCATGATTGCACTCGATACAAACGGAAACCTCAGCGGTGCCTGCAGTACCAGTGGCATGGCGTTTAAAATGAAAGGTCGTGTGGGCGATTCTCCCATTATTGGTGCGGGCTTATTTGTAGACAATGAAGTAGGCGCTGCTACCTGCACCGGCATTGGTGAGGAAATTGTAAAGATCTGTGGTGCACATACCATTGTGGAAATGATGCGCCATGGTGCCAGTCCCGAAGAAGCCTGCAAAGAAGCGGTACGGCGCATTGTAAAAAACAACGGCGACAAAGCAAAAAATGTACAAGGTGGTTTTATTGCCATCAATAAAAAAGGAGAGTTTGGTGCATTCTCGGTTATGAAAAATTTTTCGATGGCAGTAAGGAACAATGAAATGGAAAAAGCAATACGAGTGAAGAGTTGGTTTTAGGTAAAGTTGAAAGTTGAAAAATTTAATGTTCATGACTAAGTAAGCTTACTATCAATCTGCAACTTGAAAACTTCAACCCGTAACCCATAACCTTTAACCCTTAACTATTTTTACATGAACTATAAACTTGAAGTAATCGCCTTTTCGCTTGAATCCTGTTTGCTTATTGAAAAAGCAGGTGCACACCGCATTGAATTGTGTGACAACCCCGGCGAAGGCGGCACCACTCCTTCTTATGGTTTTATTAAAAAAGCAAGAGCACTCACCAGCATCGATCTCTACCCGATGATACGACCAAGAGGTGGTGATTTTCTTTACTCAATCGACGAATTCGAAGCAATGAAAGAGGACGTTACAAGTTGCAAACAATTGGGATGCGATGGTGTAGTAATTGGTCTGTTGAATGCAGATGGTACCGTTGACCGGGAACGAACGTCGATATTGGTTGACCTGGCTTACCCGATGGGTGTAACGTTTCACCGTGCATTCGACCGCACACGTGATGCTTTTGAAGCATTGGAAACATTGATCGATGTTGGTTGTGAACGTGTGCTTACTTCGGGTTTAATGCCCAATGTAAACGGCGGCAAAGAATTACTGAAACAATTGGTGACAAAAGCCGATGATCGCATCATTATTATGCCGGGCAGCGGTGTACGACACAACATGATCGCAGAGCTGGCACAGTTTACCGGTGCTGTTGAGTTTCATACATCGGCTCGCACCCATGTTTCTTCAGCAATGGAATACCATAACGACCAGATGAATGAAACACTTACTTCGGTTACGGTTGACAGTAATGAAGTGATCGCCTGTTTAGCGGCATTAAACAAACTGGATGAAACAAATTCGCTGCATTGAATCTCCGGGACGAAATTTTAGCCAAACATTCCAAAGCACAAACCAACAAGATCGTTGATTGGATCGGTACATCACAAAAACGATTTGATGAACTGGTGCAACTGTTCCTGCACGATGAATACCATGTGGTGCAACGGGCAGCCTGGCCTATTGGCAGTATTGCCGAAATACAACCACAGTTGCTTACAAAACATTTACCGGTGTTTGTTGCCTTGTTGCGAAAGCCCGGCCTGCACAATGCCGTACGCCGGAATATTACACGATTACTGCAATACATTTCCATTCCTGAAGCATTGAAAGGCGATGTAATGGATGCTTGTTTTTCGTTTATCTGCGATGTAAATGAAAAAGCAGCTGTGAAAGCATTTTCCCTCACCATACTTGAACAATTGGCCATTGAATATCCGGAGATCATGCCCGAGATCATTACTGTTATTGAAGAACGATGGGATGTTGAAACAGCCGCCTTTCATTCGAGGGCGAAGAAGATTTTGAAAAAGAATAAAAAAGAGAAACTTGTAAAGTTATAAATCGATTTTTATGGAGAATTGATACAAGAAGTTGCATATATTTATGAGTTGGGCGTAATGCCGTTAGACCATAATAGACCAATGAGTAACAAAACATTTATTCTTTATCTTTTTTGTCTTTTATGGTTGGCATGGGCTCTTTCTGGTTGCAGATTAGCATTAGGACTTTTTTACAAGGATTGGCGTTCTGAGACTGCGTATAGAAGTTCTTCTTCCAAAAAAAATTATTTCATAATTGAAGGGGTGACACAATCTCATTGTGGTTGTTCGGACATAGTTGTTAAGAATTATAAAAACAAAAAACTTGACTTTAAATTTTACTATGGTGGCGGACTTTTCCCAGCGAAGAAATATGTTTACCAATATAATAAAAACAAAATTGATACTCTTGTTTTTATTCCGGTTGTTACAGACAACTACAATACTCAATTGGACTCACTAGACAAAGTAATTTTGAAACAAATAGACATTCTTGTTACTGCCCGACCAAGAGGGTCTGGATTAATTTAATAAAGTTAAACAGCATAATTATAAAGGATTTATTAGACAACAATGATGTACGTACACCCAACATAAACTGTGCAAAAATCAAACAATTTCGTATCGTTGTCTTACCCGGTGTTCTTATAATGAAATCGGCATTTTCATACCCTGTAATATCAACATGCTTTAAGCAAACTTTATGAATACGTTCCTTCAATTTATTCTGAGGCGAGTCTCCTGAAAGGGACTCGCCGTTGGTTCGTTACTTGCAATAGATACAATAGTTGGTTGCAACAGACCCACATGAAAAGGATCGGCCTTGTAAGAATGTAATTAACTTCACAACCTGAATCCTTCGATCTTAAATTCATGCAAACTGCCATTGTACTGTTCAACCCGATGCGTGATATTCATTACTCCCGATTCAATGGTTCCATTCCAGCGGTAATATGTTCCAACTGCACCTCTGTTGGTATAACTGTCTTTAATGATCCCGTTTTCAACGTTCAGATTTTCATTATACGAGGTAGAAATATTAGCATTGTTGTAAACAAGCTTTAACCTGATTGTTTTACGGCTGCTTTCCGACCCTTCGGAAACCGTGATGCTTACATTAGTATAAACCGTGTCAATGGAAGGAGATGTAGCTTGTGGTTCGAAATAGTTATGCGTAATTGTTCCAATGTAAGTGCCTGTAAGTTTCCTATCTGGATTTTTTTTACAAGACAGCATCGAAAAAAATGTAAAACCAATAAGAAAAACAAAGGTTGTTTTGATTCTGACAGTATTTTTCATTAGCAACTAAAATTGAATTCAAATGTATAAAAAACTGACTGAAAGTAATGCTACGGAGTATAGGGTTATTGTTATGGTTTCAGCACTTCATCATTATCTACTGAAATCATTGCCGGACATGCAAACCAAGGACTACATACCATCATAGCTATACTGCTTCCGTATCACATCATCAGGGTATTTTTCGCAGGGTAGAAAGGCTGTTATTTTAACAACCAAATGATGATACATATGTTCCGCAATTACCTGTTACTGCCTGTGCTGCTGATGATGGCAAAGCTAATATTTGCCCAAGGAGTGGGTTTTGGCACCAACAACCCGCATCCTTCGGCCCTGGTCGACATTACCAGCAACAATAAAGGTATGCTGGTACCAAGACTTAGCAGTGCGCAGCGAACTGCCATTGCTTCACCTGCACCCGGCTTGCTGGTGTATGATACTAATACCAACAGTTTCTGGTTTTACAACGGTACGGCCTGGGCCAACCTCAGCGCCGGTGCCAGCCCCTGGGGTACCGACGGCAACCACATCTTCAACAGCAACACGGGCCGGGTGGGCATTGGGGTACAACAGCCCACGGCACGACTCACCCTTGACAGTGGACTGGTGCTGGATTATTCCAACAGCAACAATCCAAACATTGTCAGCAACGCAGGGCTGTTCTTTGGCAACCCCGCATCGGCCGGGATAACCAGCAACAAGCAGCCGGGGTCTCTTTTGCGGAGTGGTCTTTCCTTTTGGACAGGAGGGCTTTCCCGGATTCATATTGATTCGCTCGGTCAGGTAGGAATAGGCATTAATCCTGTGCCAAATAATCGCTTAACGGTTTCGGGTAAAACCTTCCTGTTTGGAGGGGCTGAAATTGCTTTTGGCGATCTTAAGGTAGGGATTAACAATATTTCCGGCAATAATATCGTCGTTAATACTCTCCAGACCCATGACGCACTGCTTTACCTGAAAGGCAAAGCGAATTCCACCAATGGGTGGGGTCCGCATATTGTAATGGAACAGGCTGGCAATGGCACCGACTCGGCCGCCATCCTGTACGACGGAGATCTGAAAATACGTGTCTTCGGATCCAATGATAACATCACCTTCCGGAATGCTGCGAATACCACAACCGCCTTTATAAATACTGCGGGCGACCTTACGGTTGCCGGCAACCTGGTAGCTAACGGTAATGGCCTTGTACAAAGCGGAAATTCCGCCCAAATGCAAATCCTCATGTACGTTTCAGGCAATGGCCTGAACTGGAGTATAGGGCCCGGTCAATCCGTAAATATTGAAATTGTGTTTTCCGGTTTCACAGGAGTTCCCGTGGTGCAGCCCGGCACTTTCAGCAACGCTACCAATGCCGGGCAGTTGCTGGTTGCCGCCACCAATGTAACGGCCACCTCCGCTACCATTACGGTACGGAATGTAGGCACTACAACGTCGGTTGCCACCAACAGCAATTTCAGGGCGGCTATTATTGGAATGCGGAATTAATGGCTGGCGGGGAAAAGATAATAGCTGATAGCAGACACCATTCACTACTCACAACTGCACCGATTGCACGAGTAAGAAATAAATGGGCATGCCAATGGTGATATTAACAGGAAAGGTAACAGCAAGTGCCATTGGTAAAAACAGGCCGGGGTTGGCTGTGGGAGCCGATATTTTCATAGCGGCCGGCACAGCAATGTACGAGGCACTTGCTCCCAGGATGGCAAAGATAAAACGGTTGGCCACATCGTCGGTTACCAGCGAACTGAGTACAGCAATCAACGATCCGTTAACAAGGGGGATAAGAAAGGCAAACAGAAGCGGAAACCATCCCTGCGAAAAGAAGGTCTTTAATTTCCGGCCGCTGGTAATACCCATGTCTAACAGAAAAATGGCAAGGAATCCTTTGAACAGATCGTTGGTAAAGGGCTTGATGCCTTCGGCCTGCCTGGCATTGGCCACATAGCCAATGGCAAGGCTGCCCATGATGAGAAGCACGCTTCCGTTGGTAAATGAATGCGACAGCAATGTCCTTTTTTTGATAGTACCGTTCTGCCCTTTGCTGCAAAGCGAAAGCAACAACAACCCAACTATGATAGCCGGCGATTCCATGAGTGCCATAATGGCCACCATGTGTCCATGCAACGCCAGTTGCTGTGTTTCGAGATACGATACGGCTGTTACAAACGTTACCGCACTTACCGATCCGTAAGCAGCGGCCGTTGCGGCTGCATCTACCACACTGAAACGGCGCCTGAGAATAAAAAATGTATAGAGTGGAATAACCACCGAAATGAGAATTCCAAACAGCATCGACCAGCCTATTTCGCTGTTGAGCGTTTCATGCGACAGTTCCTGCCCGCCTTTAAACCCAATGGCAAACAAGAGGTACAGGGAAATAAACCTGGATGAATTGGCCGGAATTTCCAGATCGCTTTTTACGTACACAGCAAAAATGCCGAGTATAAAAAATAGTAAGGCGGGGTTGGTAACGTTTTCAATGAGCAAAGTAAAATCCATACGCTGTATGCTTGGTGAAAGCGGCGCAAAAGTGGGATGTTCCATGCATAAATTTTTATTTATCTTTCTAATGCAGGTCATAAAGAAAACTTATACCTCTGGAAGCAAGACCTCAGACGACGGACGACAAACGAAGGTCAACGGTCGATAGTCCACCGTAGCTTTTGATGGCAGGTACTCATCATTCATCTTTCATCTTTCCTTAATTTCACCGGCACAAACAAACAATCATCTTGATCGATTTCAGCAATATAAAAAACTTTACCACTACCCGACCAGTGGGCGGAAGCATCTTTGGTTCTGAAGCTGACTTTGATGCGTTACCTGACACACACAAAGCACAGATCTTATTTCTTGATAAAACGGCTGAAAAATATTTGCTTGAATTTGTGGACAATGCACAACTGATCTCCGATGGTGGCTGGGCTCCGTTTTCAAGAGGAATTTTTAAAACGGTTGAGCTGTATGAATATGCTGTTGATCTTCCTGCAAACATTCCGTTGTTGAAAAAATGGTTATACGAAAAAGGTATTCCGTTCCGCAACGAAGTATTTGTTTTGTGCGACAGTAATCCGCAGGCATTACTGATGACCTGGAAAATGCTGATCAAATATGCGTTCGATATTTTCTTAATCGGCGATACAATGGTCTTTGATCCATCACGTAACTGGTGTGTATTCAATTATCACGAAGGACAATTATTCTTTGCAAAAGATAATATCTACGATCCATCCGGTATGGAACAGTATGTGCAGGAGTTGAATGAGCGAAAGAAGAAGTATCCGAATTTCAAGCATCCGTATTTATGAGTCCATGGTCCTAGGTCGATAGTCCACCAGAGCTTGAAAAAGACGACGGACTACAGACGACAGACCATAAGAGTTTTGGATGGCGGGCACCACTCACGATTCACGACTCACCACTAACGACTGACGACTCTCCATTACAAAATTCTTCGCTCATACACACTCACCTCCGATCCTTCGGCTACAAAAACCGAATCGGGTTGCAGGTGGTTGAGAAATGCAAAATCACTGCCGTACAATTTTTCAAAATCAATGTTGTAGGAAAAATGGTTGACGGGATACACATTCCATCGTGGATGTTCCACCTTGTATTCGCCCGTGCGGAAGGCAGAGAGTGACGTGTAACCCCAGTAGTGTTCAAAAATAAATTCTTCTTTGGTGCCAGCTTCAATGGGTTTTGTGTCGATGGCGGTTTCCACTTTTAATTCGTACGGCAGCCCTTTGCCCCATGTGAATTGCAGGTAACGTTGATTGGTTTGCCCGATCTTACTTTTGATGGGTGCATAGCTGTACTTTTCCTGATAGATCAATTGGGCGATCCAGGTGATCATCCGTTTAGACACCAGCTCACTGATAAACACAACACCCCGTTTGAATCCATCGACCGCAGGATATTTTACATAGAAGCGGAGGTTGATCTCTTCAAAATCCCGGTGAAACGGGAAGCCAATGCCTTTTACTTTCGTATTGAGAAAATGAAACGCCACAAAGCTTACATAACATTTGCCATCAAATGCATCCAGTTCAACACCGGTTGGCAAATAAGGTTTCAGTACATCTTCCGACACCACAAAATTCATCATCACCAGGTTGCGCCATTCGGCTGTAAGAAATGCCTTTGGCTCTTGTATTGTTTTACGCATGTCGTTCTTTTATTTTAATCGGATTGTCAACCCCTCATTAATGATAAAATCCCAATATCCAAATCTCAATATCCAAAAACCAAATCCCAAATCCCAAATTCCAATTACTGATTTCCAATCCCCTCTTCTCTTCTGTAAAACTCTTTAAAGATCAACCGCAAACTCTGATCGTAGGTAAAATAATTATACAACCAGTTGCTGAAAACAAAGAAACGGTTCTTTACACCCAGTATCAACATCAAATGCAATCCCATCCAGATGAGCCATGCAAAAAAACCACCGAAATGCAATTTAGGTTTTGGCACATCCACTACTGCAAGGTTACGGCCAACAGTTGCCATGGCACCTTTATCGTTGTACCGAAATGGTTTTGCTATTTTGCCTTGTCGCAGATTCAGCAAATTTGCTGCCAGTAATGTAGCTTGTTGTATGGCAACAGGCGCTACCTGCGGATGACCGTTGGGAAAATCTTCTTCTTCCATATAAGCAATATCACCGATGGCAAATACATTGTTGAAACCCTGTACAAAATTGTATGCATCCACTTTAATGCGGTTGCCTCTTACTATGAGGTTTTCATCAATCCCCTTGGGAACATTTCCTTTGATACCGGCCGCCCATATGACCAATGCAGAAGGAATAACTGTACCGTCTTTCAGTGTTACATTTTTTCCATCATAATCCTGCAGAAGCGAATTGGTCATAACGGTAACACCCAACCGCCGGAGATAGTTTAAGCTTCGCTCACTGCTTTTTTCGCTCATGGCAGCCAATGTTTTGCCCGTACCTTCCAGCAGGTAAATATTCATCATGCTGAAATCGAGTTCGGGATAATCTTTCGGCAACACATACTTTTTCATTTCAGCAATGGCACCGCTTAATTCAACACCTGTTGGCCCGCCACCCACCACCACCACATTCATCAACCGTTGCAGTTCTTCCTGTTCAGTAACATGCAGGGCATCTTCAAAATTGTGAATGAGTTTATGCCGCAACTGCAATGCTTCCACGGTTGATTTCATAGGAAATGCATGCGTTTCCAGGCTTTGATTGCCGAAGAAATTGGTGGAAGCGCCGGTAGCGATCACAAGGTAATTGTAGCTATAGGTATCTTCATTGGTGATCACCTGTTTGGCAGCGGTATCAATACACTCCACTTCGGCCATACGGATGCGTACGTTTTTACTTTTCTGAAACGCTTTGCGCAGAGGGAATGAAATATTTGATGCGTCCAATCCAGCTGTTGCCACCTGGTAAAACAACGGTTGAAACTGGTGATAGTTGAACCGGTCGATGAGTGTAATGTGGATGCCTTCTTTGTTGTTGAGCAAACGGGCAAGGCGCAAACCACCAAAGCCGCCACCGAGAATGATGAGTTTCATGTTGTTTGATTGAGGCATAAAGTTACGAAGTTTTCAATATTTTTTGAAAATATCGGAATAATTTAATTTCGAGTCTCACGAATCGCTGCTTACATTAGTTATTTAAAGATGAATTGATTATGAAAAAGGCTTTCCTTCTTATCGCATTGTTTATCCTGCTCCTGTTTGCCTGCAATCGTGAAAAGAAACAATCGTTCCTTTCAACTGATAACATCCGCACACAGATTTTCCGTATTGACCCAACAAAAGAGAATCGTATCAACGGAGCGAGAGGGGGCATCTTCACCATTCCTGCTGGAGCATTTGAAGGATCGGAAGCCGTTGCCATTGAATTGAAAGAAGTGTATGCTCCTATTGAAATACTCGCCGCTGGTTTAACGACTGAATCGAACGGAGAGCTTTTAGAAAGCGGAGGTATGTTTTACATCAATGCGAAAAGAGATGGGAAAGAGTTAGAGTTGAAGAAAGAAATCAATGGTTCAATCCCCACCCATTACATAAACGATTCAATGAAATTATTTAAAGGGGAAGTTGAAGAAAATGGAAATGTGAATTGGGTTGATCCTGTTCCGCTTGCCAATGAACCAGATCCGAATATGATCTGTATTGAAGCAGGCAGACAACTATTTCAAACAAATTGTACTTCGTGTCATGACATTTTTAAAAAGCTAACCGGTCCTGCGTTAGCAAATACAGATAAGAAATATACAAGACAGGATTACTACAAATTAATAAGAAACCCTGCTGCTTTTGGAAAAGAAAATAATTACTTCGCCTGCGAGATAAAAGCATACAATGGAATATTGATGACTGGATTTCCCGTTTTACATGACCAGGAAATTGATTGTATCATTGAATATATCAATAATGAAGCACAAAAAAGACCTGATCTTATAATTGAAGCAGATAGTAGTTTTTGGGGAAGTGAAGGGTGCAATGTAAAAGATGTGACTACTAATTTTCCTTGTGGGTTACGTACAATTTATATCGATACTGTTCCTAAAACAATTGACTCAAACCTGCCTCCCATGCATGCAGAAGCTGGAAAGGATAAAACAGCTGACTCGTTATACAAACCAACACAGGAATTGGAAGAACGTATGCGAAGAGGTTTTAGCGACTACACTCCAACTACCGAAAACGACCGCTACGCTTTCAATATTAAAACACTTGGATGGTTTAATATTGATGCGTACTATCAGCCTTTAACGAGTACAACTATTGTTGATCTGTTTGTAGATACCGATTTCGACGAAGAAGAAAAGCTGGAAATACATGTATTCCTTCCGGCAAAAAAATTATTAACAGTTGGCGTTCATCATGCAGACGATGGTCTTTTTCATTTCGAAAAATACAAAGGACAAATTCCGTTGTATTTAAGTGATAAAGCTGTTGTATTTGCTGTTACTTCAATTGGAGAAAAACTGTATTATGGAATCAGTTCGTTTAAGGTAAAGCAAACACAAACAATTAAACTTACAATAAAAGAAACCAACAAAGAAACGCTTGACAAGGCTTTTCGAAAAATGAATCTTGATGGAATTGATCTTGATGTTATCACCAAAAAAGAAATCTTTGTGGAAATCCCGTGCAACGATTCAATCCCATTAATGAAGTAAATAGTTTAGTACACCATCCGTACCTTGATGGTTTCTTTTACCTGCTTCAACAGTTCAACGGCTTTTTTCGAAAGTGCCTTATCTACATCCAGCACCACGTAACCGATCTGGTCGTTGGTTTTTAAATACTGCCCGAGGATATTGATCTTATTATCGCTGAGCAACGTATTGATCTGGCTCAATACACCCGGTACATTTTTATGAATATGCAAAATGCGGTGTGTACCTTCCTGCATGGGCAATGCCAGTTCGGGCACTGTATGAGAACCAATGGTTACACCCCGTTCAAGAAACTGTACTAATTTATTACTCACATCTTCACCAATATTCTGTTGCGCCTCTTCAGTACTGCCACCAATATGTGGTGTAAGAATAACATTGGGCAAGTCCTGCAACGGCGTTTGGAAACGATCTCCGTTTTTTTCCGGCTCCCATGGAAACACATCAATGGCAGCACCGGCTATATGTTTATCCAGCAATGCCTGCCGCAATGCATCCAGGTCCACCACTTCTCCCCTTGCATAGTTGAGAAGAATAGATCCTTTTTTACATTGCTTCAGTGTAGTTTTATTAATCAGGTTTTTTGTTTGATTGGTTTCAGGTACATGCAGTGTTATTACATCTGCTTTCGCCAGCACATCTTTTAAATGTTTGTACTGCACGGCATTCCCCAATGGCAATTTGGTTACCACATCATAATAGATCACTTTCATTCCAAACGATTCAGCCAGCACACTCACCTGGCTGCCGATATTTCCATAACCAATGATACCAAGCGTTTTTCCACGTAATTCATAACTGCCTTTTGCATCTTTGTTCCAGATGCCTTCATGCGCCGCTTTGTTTTTATCAATGATTTTACGGATCAAAACAATACTTAACCCAATCACCAGTTCGGCTACACTTCGTGTATTGCTGTACGGGGCATTCATGACCACCACACCTTTGGTAGTGGCAGCTTTTAAATTCACCTGGTTTACCCCAATACAAAAGCAACCGATGGCCTGCAGCTTGGTTGCTGCATCCAGCACTTTTTGTGTGATCTGTGTTTTGGAACGGATACCCAGCAGGTGCACATCTTTAATTTCTTTGATCAGCTCTTCTTCACTTAATGCACCGGTTAATTTTTTTACACTGGCATAGCCACTGTCTTTTATATGTTGTACCGCAGTTTCGCTGATGTTTTCAAGCAACAGGATCTTGATCTTTTCTTTGGGATAACTGGTGGTCTTTTTTTCTGTCATGGTGGTATGTGTGATTTGCTTATTTTGCAGCGCAAAGATAGTCCACCAAACATCAATAGAATCTGTTGTTTGGAATTTTTCATTCACAGGCTGTCAATAACCCGTTATACTAAAAACAAATCGATCGAAAAACCGAACGCATGATCTTTCTTAAAAAACGAACGTTCTTTTATACAATCGCCCTTTTACTTCTTGCCGGATGTGGTGCATCAACGGCCAACAAGAAAAAAACAACTGCTGCATCGGATGAGCAACTGCTGAACCCTTTATCAACAGCGGAAGCAGAACGGTATCGCTCAATTGCCGAAGATTTTTATGATTCATCGCTCAAACGTACTGGCTTTAACGGTGCAATGCTTGTTGCCAAAAAAGGACAGGTAGTATTTGAAGTGTACAACGGACTGGTTCGGTTGAAAGGTGGAGATTCGATCAATGCTGCTACGCCGTTTCATATTGCTTCTACTACCAAAACGTTTACCGCCATGGCCATTCTCAAACTGGCGGAAGAAGGAAAGCTGCACATCAACGATTCACTGCAAAAATTCTTTCCACAGTTTCCGTACGAGGGAATGACGGTAAAAACATTGTTGAGTCAGCGAAGTGGTTTGCCCAACTATGCGTATTACCTGGAAGATGCAAAGTGGGACAAGAAAAATAAAGTAACCAACGAAGATGTGTTGCAGTCGTTGATTGAACTGAAACCATCGTTACAATATCCTGCCAATCGTCGCTTTAATTATTCCAATACCAACTTTGTGTTACTGGCCTTGATCATTGAACGTGTATCAGGAAAATTATATGGCGATTATCTGCAGGAAGTATTTTTTACTCCTTTGCAAATGACAAGCACCAAAGTATTCAGCCGCAGCGATTCTGCAACGGCTACACCTTCCTACATGTGGAATGGTGTACAGGAAGCATTTACCTGGCTGGATGTAACATATGGTGATAAAAATATTTACAGCACGGTTACTGATCTGCTGAAATGGGACCAGGCATTGTATGGAAATACATTGTTCAAACAAGCAACACTTGATTCTGCTTTTCAACCTTACAGTTTTGAAAAGCCGGGCATTCATAACTACGGTTTGGGTTGGCGGATGTACACGTTGGCGAACGATCAAAAAATCATTTATCACAATGGTTGGTGGCATGGTAACAATGCAACATTTTATCGTGTACTCCCCGATTCATTAACCATTATTATTCTTGGCAATAAAATGAACCGGAATATCTATCGTGTAAAACCTTTGATCGAAGCACTATCGCCCTTGAAATTCAGTTACGAGGAGGAAGAGTAAGCCTGTTGCTAATCAACAAACGCATGTTTGCGGTTAGGCAATAAATTTTCACGGCTCCATGGAATGGTCTGTTGAAACGGGTGTTGGCGCACATTGCAATCGTGTAACTGGCAATGCGCACAACTGTTGGGTACGCAGGGATCAGTATGTATAAAAAACTCAATGCTCCCCTTCTGAAATTTTGAATTCAGCACTTTGTCAAGACTGGTTATTTCTTCATGCACCTGTTCCAGTGAAAAATAATAAGGCATGGTTACATGGCAATCAACATGATAATAATTTCCGTATTGCTGCACACGCAGGTTGTGCATATCAATCCAGTTTGCATGCCGTTGTTCTTTTAAAATTTCAACCAGCTCATCTACAATTTTCATATCTACTTCATCCATGAGGCCCTGTACCGATTTTCGCATCAGTTTAAACCCTGTGAAAATGATAATGGCCGCTGCTATTACCGATGCTAACGGATCAATCCACTGATAGCCTGTTACCATGATCAACACAATGGCCAGCAATACACCTATACTTGTGTAACTGTCGCTTAATATATGTTTGCCATTTCCCTGTAACGTAAGACTGTTGTTCTTTTTTCCTTTCTGCACCAGGAAATAACCCAACAATAAATTAGCTGCACCGCCAGCCAATGTTAACCACAAACCGGTGGTTAAATCCTGTACGGTAGTTGGGTGAAAGAAAAAGAGGATGGCCTGTATCAGAATACCGAAACCTGCCATCAAGATCATGGCACCTTCAAAGCCAATGGAAAAGAATTCAATTTTGCCATGCCCATAAGGATGATCTCTGTCTTTAGGTTTATTGGATAAATAAATGCTGTACCAGGCAAATGCCGATGCCACCACATTAATGATCGACTCCAGCGCATCACTTAATATTACCAGCGAACCGGTAACAAACCAGGCCACAAATTTCACAGCACAGATCAGTGTACTGAAAAGAAAAGAAAGGCGGATGTAGAAGAGATCGTTAGTAGCTGCGGGTTTCATGTATTAACAGATGGCATCAACCAAATTGAAAAGAAAGGTAGTATTTTATAGATCATAAATTTCTTGTTTCTGCAAAACGGCCTTGCAGCTTTTCCCGGCAATCGTTGCGATTTTTTTTCTTTTGAACATGCTTATTGCTGATTTCTGCCGTTCCTCTCCAAATAATTTGCACCTTTTTGCAGTTTTTATTCCGCTTCTTTTGCTTTTTTATGCAATATTTCCCTATTTTGGGCTACCAAACTTTCATGATTATGAGAAAATTCAAACGCTTGCTCTTCACGAGCCTGTTTGTTCTGGTAAGTATTATTACACTTGCACAGGAACAAACTATTACCGGTGTTATACGTGATGCCGCTGACAATTCACCACTACCTGGTGTATCTGTAAGAATTAAAGGTAGCCGTACTGGAACTACCACGTCTGCAAATGGAGCCTTTTCAATAAAGGCTAACAAAGGTCAGATATTAGTTTTTTCTTTCCTTGGATACAAGAATGCGGAAGTAACTGTTGGTGATAATACGACGGTTAACCTTAGCCTTGTTGAAACTGCCGACAAGCAGCAATTGAGTGAAGTGGTGGTTACTGCGATGGATATTAAAAGAAATCCGAGATCACTGGGTTACTCTGTGCAAAAAGTTGACGGGAATGAAATTCAGGAGACACAAAGAGATAATTTTCTTAACAGCTTAGGTGGCAGGGTTGCAGGTTTAACCATTGACCCTACCTCAGGAGTTGCCGGTGCATCTACTTCAATTGTTCTCCGTGGATACAATTCTTTATCACTCAGTAATCAGCCGTTGTTTGTTGTAGATGGTATTATTATCGACAACTCTTCTATTAATGAGACATCGGGCGGTGGACAGGATATTGGATTGGCTTCTGACAGACCAAACAGAAATAATGACTATCAAAACCGTGCTGCAGATATTAATCCTAACGATATTGAAACAGTAACTGTATTGAAAGGACCTGAAGCAACTGCTCTTTATGGAAGCCAGGCAAGTTCCGGTGCTATCATCATTACCACCAAACGTGCAAAATCAAATAAACTTGCATTGCAATACGATAACAGTTTTCGTTTCCAGAAAGTAACACGCTGGCCCGAAGCCATCAGTTATTTCACCAATGGTGTTAACGGCGTTGCGTCAAACGTGTTTACCTATTTTGGACCAAATTATGCACAGGGCACACAGCTATACGACAACCTGAATGCATTCTTCAGAACCGGAACTGCCCAAACACATAACCTGGGTGCCGATTTTGGTTTTAAAGAATCTAAGTTTCGTGTATCTGGCAGCTTCTTTGATCAAAAAGGTGTCATTCCTGAAAATGATTTTAAGAGATACAATTTCAGAATTACCAATTCAACAAAATTCTGGAAAGGCAAAATTGAAGTAATGCCTGGTTACAGCTTTACCCGATCAGAAAACAATAAAGTGTTACGAAGCGGTGGAGGTTATCTCATCAGTTTATTAAGCTGGCCACAAACAGATGATATCAGAAATTTTGAAGATCTGAATGGAGATAAAACTGGTCTCTTCAGCGCTATTCCGAATACAGATCTTGATAACCCCATCTTTAATGTACGGAAAAACAGAAGTGCTGACGTCAATAATCGTCACATCCTCTCAATGGGCATAAATATTAATCCATTCAGCTGGCTTTCGTTGTCAGGTCGTTTTGGGTATGATACTTACAAAACCGATGGCTACATGTTTTATCATCCGCAATCATTCTATTTATCAAGAGCTACCGGTGGCACCCTTGATAATTACTGGCGGAAATACAATGGCTATAACCACACCATTACTGCAACAGGAAGAAAGAAGATCGGTAACGATTTAGAACTGAAGTTGATGGTAGGTACTATGTGGCAGGATTATGAAACAGAAATGTTTTCGGTGTATGGAACCAATATTATTGACTCTGTTGGATTAAACGGAAGAATGTATGACAATGGCAACATCATAACCGATAAAGACCTGAAAGGGATTGTTGGCAACTATATGGACAGTAGCATTACAAGACCGAATACAAGACAACGTTTGCTACGTAATAACTTTGGCGAATACAACCAAAACATTTTACGGCAAGGCGCTTACTTTGGTGAATTTGCTGTGAGTTATAAAAACTACTTGTTCTTATCCTATACACACAGGTTTGAGCAAGCTTCTACTTTGCCGCTTAAAAACCGCAACTACAACTATCCAGGCGGAAGTGTTAGTATTATTATGAGTGACATTATTCCGGCGTTGAAAAATGGGGACATCTTGAATTACTGGAAATTAAGAACCTCTTTGGCAGGAACTGCCCGTTTGAATCCACCTTATTCAACACAGTCTGTTTTTGTAAACAATTTTGCAAGTGGTGGTGGCTTCTCATATGGCTTCTTCAACAACAATGCTGATTTGGCTCCTGAAAGGCAGCAGACATATGAATTGGGTACAGAACTCCGTTTATTTAAAAACAAGCTGAATATTGACGCTACTTACTACAATACGCTCAACAAAGGACAGATCATTAATGCCTTCAGATTGAGTTATGGCACCGGTTTCATTTTAAATACACAAAACGCAGCCAGTACCAGAAACCAGGGTGTTGAAGTTGCATTATCGTTTGATGTCATTAAGAAGAAAGACTTCACCTGGAATACCCGGATGAACTTTAATAAGATGTGGAATGAAGTAATTGACATGCCGAAAAATGTAGCCGAGTATTACATTGCTGATACATGGTTATATGGTAACGCAAGAGGTGGCTTAACATTAAACGGACCTACAACAACTATTACAGCTTACGGATATGAAAGAAATAACAATGGAGATATTTTAATTAATCCTCTAACAGGTCTCCCGGTTGTTGAAGGAATTTTTAAAGTACGTGGTGATCGTAACCCCGACTTCACACTTGGTTGGTTAAACAATTTCAAATGGAAGCGTTTCAGCTTAAATATGCTGTTTGACATAAAAGTTGGAGGAGATGTATTTAATGGTACAGAAATGTATCTTACAAGAATTGGAAGAAGCAGACGCACAATTGACCGTTACAACAGCAGAGTTATTACCGGGGTGTTAAAAGATGGCAATCAAAATTCAGCAACTCCTACTGTAAATACAATTGCAGTTACACCTGCTTTCCTTCAAACCTACTATACAGCTATGCCTGAAGAAGAATTTATTCAGAAAAACGTGAATTGGTTCAGGGTGAGAGACATTTCGCTTGCGTACAGCTTCAAACCAGGCATCATCAAAGGAATAAATTCACTCAGTGCATTTGTAACTGTGAATGATCTGATTCTGATCACGAATTACAACGGAGCCGACCCTCAAGTTAATGGGAATACCGCAGGCAGCAGAGGTGTTGGTGCGTTTGGATTCGACTATGGCACATTACCAAATCCTGTGAATGTGAATTTAGGTTTCAGACTTTCATTATAAAGCATAATTTATTACTATCATGAAAAAGAACATTAATAAATACATTATTTTGCTAGTAAGCATTTCTGCTTTATTAAATGCTTGTAACAAAAAAATTGACGATGCATTTCTGAACCCAAATGCAACAACAAGGGTTCCCATTGAAACATTGCTTCCCGGCATCATTGGTAATTTTATTGGCAGTTCGTCTGCACAGGGAAGTGCGTATGGCTTAGCAAATGACGGGCTTTATGTTGGAAGGTACGTGCAGTTTTGGGCAACTAATTCTGCCAACAATCAATATGACCGTATGGGCGGTGCCACCGGTGCCAGTGATATCCTTGGATCTGTTTGGGCCATGCATTACTATGGCTTCGGGCAAAACCTTGGCAGAATGATGGACTGGGGTGAAGAAGAAAAGAAATGGGATTATGTTGGTGTAGGCCATGCGATCAGAGCATTTGGATGGTTGTCGCTTACTGACATGTATGGTGAAGCTATTTTGAAGCAAGCTTTTGATGCTGGCCGTTTGGTATTTGATTATGATACGCAGGAAGAGATTTATGCAGAGGTTCGTAAAGAATGTCACATTGCTATCAGTTACCTGAACAGAACAGGCGATAATGTAAGCCAGGCGAACCTTGCAAAAGGCGATGCTTATTTTTACAATGGCGATGTGAACAAATGGAAAAAATTTGTTTACTCTGTTTTAGCCCGTTCGTTCAATCATTATTCAAACAAAGCAAGTTACCAACCGGACTCTGTTATTTATTACACTAATCTTGGAATCAACACCGTTGATGACATGGCCAGTGTGAAATTTGCGAATACTGGTATTACAGGTACATCCAATTTCTTTGGTCCTGTAAGAAGCAATGTGAACGTTCTGCGTCAAACACGTTTTATTGCCGATCTGTTAACCGGTGCTAACACAAGATTTCCCGGCGTAGAAGATCCAAGAGTGGCCTACCTGATTCGGGAAAATCCAAATGGGACATATAAGGGTGTAAGGCCTGTAAAAGGATCGGATGGTTTAGCAACTGCAGATCAGCCACATAATTTCTGGGGAGGGATATTTACATCTACAGTTTCACCAGCAAGCGATGCAAACAGCAGATATATTTTTAAGAATGGTTCTCCCTTTCCTGTGATCTCACCTTCTGAAGTTGCCTTCATGAAAGCGGAGGCACATTTTCGTAAAGGAGAAAAAGCTTTGGCACTGGAAGCATACAAAAATGGAATCAGTTTAAGCTTCGATATGTTAACCGGTATTCCAGACTATCATACATCTGTACCTGCTGCCAAACAAATCACTCCTGCAGCGAAAGCCAGTTTCCTTGCAAACACAACTGTGGTTCCGGCAAATGCAAACGATCTCACCATCTCACACATTATGCTGCAGAAATACATTGCCATGTATGGATATGGTTTAGTTGAAACATGGATGGATTTAAGAAGATTTCATTATACCGATCTTGATCCTGCTACCGGCAACCAGGTTTATGCCGATTTTACACCACCATCAGGTATCGATCTGTTTCTTAATAACAATGGAAAGTTGGTATACAGAGCCAGACCACGTTACAACTCAGAGTATCTGTATAATGTAGAAGCTTTGAATAAAATAGGTGGATTGGATTTGGATTTTCATACGAAAGAGCAATGGATCACACAACCATAACAACTAAAAGTATAAATCATGAAGTCAATTAATATAGCAACAAAGCTGTTGATGGGATTTGGGATGGTTGCAGCCTTTTCCTGCCAGAAAAGTGTTGATACAACTACCCCAGAACTGAAAGACCTCAACAACAAATCGTTCATTAAAGTTTACATGGGCACCGTTAGTGCAACCCGGAACTATGTGTATGTGGATGGCACACCGATTACCGGCGCCGGGCTTGCTACTGGTGGCATATTTCCGTCTACCGGATACGCTGCCATTGTAACACCCGGTGCAAGGAATTTTATCATAAAAGATACACTTGCTTCTTCAAAACAAATACCACTAACGTTTACACAAACGCTGGAAGCAAAGAAGAATTATACAATCTTTATGTATGATACAATTACTTCACCCAAACAGCTGACAGTTGAAACACCATTGAATATGGTTGCTAAATCAACAGCACCGGTACGGTTTGTAAATATTATTTATGCGAAAACAAGTGTTCCTGCAGTAGATGTTTATTCAACTGCCCGAAATGCAAATCTGTTCACGAATGTACCAACAGGTTCTGCAACTGATGTTATTTCCTTACCAACCGGAGTAACTGACAATATTATTATACGCATTGCCGGTACAACAACTCAGCTGGCAGCTTTCAATAGTATGGTATTACAAGCTGAAAGAGCTTATACATTGGTATTTCGGGGAAGTTATTTCGTAACAACCGGTACAAACGTAAAAACGTTATCACTGCTTACAAATAATTAAATAGCAACAGAACATTGATGTAATAAAAAGAGGTGCATAAAACTGCACCTCTTTTTTATTCCGGTTAATAACAGTTGATCGAAGCTTAAAAAAACACCGCATTGCACAACATCAACTTTCCATTCTCCCAGAAATTACGGAACATTACATCATCTGTAAGATACACAACCGAACCACGGCCAACGGGTTGTACGCCAAACAAGAGTCCGTCTTTTAAACGGTCTTTTAATCTGGAACCAACAAAGCCCGCCAGTTGTACTTCTTTTTTAATCACACCCACATTCCATCCTCCATTCATAAAGTCGTAAATATTATCATCCATCTTTAACGTGAAATAATAGTTGGGATAACCAAATGCCAATGGATGACTGTTATCTAATTCCACTTTGTAAATCGAACCGGGGGTGATGTTGCGTACATAATCACGCTCACGGTTTTCAAATAAGGATAACGAAGCATACGGATCTTTCTCCTTGGTTGTTGCTTCATCCGATTTCTTTGATTTCAAGCCGCTCCATTCCAAACGGGCAAAGGCAGCAACGGCTGATTCAAGTGCCACCACTTTTCCACCTTTGCTGATCCAGTCACGCAGTTGATCCGATGATGTTTTATCGCTCATGAAACGATAGTTGCCATCGGGCATAATGATCACATCAGTTTCCTGCCAGTTGATCCGGCCAAAATCATTGGCATATACTAACGATACCGGGTACTCTAACTCCTTATCAAAGAAATGCCAGATTTCACCGGCACCCAGTGAACTTACACCTTCACCGGTAAGCAATACCACCCGTTTCAATTTTAAGGGTGTAACAAGGTCGCTTCCAAAATCACCACCATTATCTACAAAGCCAGTTGACACCGGATATGTTTTCACATTGGCTGTAT
>CAYMSG010000017.1:0-20578 GCA_964392955.1 uncultured Chitinophagaceae bacterium
CAAAATCCCAACAATACGATTATCATTGATGGCGGCGATTGTTTCCAGGGCGGCGGTGTCGCAGCACTAACGGAAGGAAAAGGAATTGTACCACTGATCAACAATATTGGTTATGATCTCATTCTTCCCGGCAATTGGGAAGTGGTATATGGGAAAGATGCTATGCTGAAAGATCTTGGTGGCTACAACAGTGCAAAGATCTGCGCCAACATGTTTCATGATACAACAGATGAATTTAAAAATGAACTCATCTTCCCACCTTATTGGACAAAAATGATGGGGGGAATAAAGATGGGCTTCATTGGTTATAACGATCCGCTTACGCCGAAACGTCAATCACCTGCATACAGCAAAGGCATTACGTTTACAAAACCGGAAACAAATGTGGCGAAGTATATCAAAATCCTGAAAGAGTATGAGAATTGTGCAATGGTATTCTTAGTAACACATATGGGTTTGGCGCAACAGGTTGATCTTGCCAACCAGCCCGAATTGCAAGGTGTTGACTATATACTTGGTGCTGATACACATGAACGTGTACGTGTGCCCATACAAGGTAAATATGCAAAGGTGACTGAGCCTGGTGCTTTTGGTTCGTTCGTTGCAAAGCTTGATATCGTTATTGAAAACGGACAAATAAAAGATGAGAACTATCAGTTGCTGGATGTAGATCCGGAAAAATACAAACCGGATACAGCCATGGAAAAGCTGGTTGAGAAAGTAAGTGCCCCACATAAAAAAGAGCTCAGTAAAGTAATTGGGAAAACCAAAACAACATTGGTACGCTATTATGTGATTGAAAATCCCATGGATAACCTGATCACTGATGCATTGATGTGGAAGTTCAAAGATGCAAAGGTAGATGTGGTAGTAAGCAATGGATTTCGTTTTTGTCCGCCATTGGTAGCCGATCCAAAAAAAGGATATGCAGAGATCACCAATGATTTTTTATGGAGTATGTTACCGGTTGAAAGCGATGTAAAGATGGGCGAAGTAAACGGTGCACAACTGCTGGAATGGATGGAAAAAGAATTGCACAATGTGTTTGCAAAAGATCCTGCCAAACGTTTTGGAGGATGGGTGGTTCGTTTCAAAGGCATGGAAATGAACTTTACTATGAATAACGATCTGGGTAAACGGGTAAACTGGATCACGATCAACGGGCAACCGCTTGATAAAAATAAACAGTATACTATGCTTGCCTGCGAACGTGATGGCGATCCGGATGATACCTTGTGCCGGCTGGAAAAAGTAAAGAACCCACGCAAACCCGGCTATACCTTGCATGGCATTATGCGTGAATATCTGGCTGCGCATCCACTGGTAGCACCAAAAGTTGAAGGTCGTGCAACAGCAACGGATGCCCCGTCAACATTATTATCGCAACTGGAAGGATATAATTATACATTTATCTGATAAAACAACTCATATGCAAGGATTAAAATTCTTACTCGTATCAGCTCTGGTTATCAGTTCAGCTTTTGTAAAAGCACAATCGAAAATCGTTTGGGAAATGGCATCGGGCGATACTGCCCAGCAACGTATTTTATTTAAGCAAATCGGGAATGTGCTGACAGCTGCACCCGATACAAAAATTGAAATTGTATTTCATGGTCCGTCCGTTTATGGCTTACTGAAAGACAGCGGTTATTTTAAAGAACAGATCATTAGCTTCCACAAAAAGGGAGTCGTAATGGCCGTTTGTAACAATGCATTAAAGAACAGAAATATTAAACCTGAGCGAGTGATACCTGAAGCAACAATTGTTCCCGTTGCAATTTTAGAATTAGTAAAGAAACAGGAAGAGGGCTGGAGTTATATTAAAGCGGCAAATTGATTTGATTGAAAAGAGGAGGGTGAATAATGAAGCAAGGTTTACAAGAAAACAGAAATCAATTTATCCTGCTGGTGCTGGTGAATGCATTTGTGGGTGCAATGGTTGGTTTAGAACGAACCGTTATGCCCGATTATGCAGCTGCACGTTTTCAAATGGATTCAACTGTTGCATTGGTTTCATTTATTGCCGCCTTTGGAACAACCAAAGCTGTTTTCAATTTACTCACTGGTTACTTACATCAGCATTACAGCCGTAAACAAATTTTGTTACTTGGCTGGGCTGCAGCAATCCCTGTTCCTTTTCTGTTACTTTATGCACAAGACTGGTGGATGGTGATTGTTGCCAATATTTTCTTAGGCATCAACCAGGGATTGGCATGGTCATCAACGGTTGTAATGAAAGTTGATTTAGTTGGATCGAAGAACCGTGGACTGGCAATGGGCATTAATGAATTTGCAGGCTATGTTGCTGTTGGTTTGGCTGGTTATCTGGCAACCAGTCTTGCACATACATACGGTGCGGGATTTTATCCCTTTGTACCGGGAATCTTTTTTGTACTGATCGGCTTTTTAGTATCATGGTTGTTGGTAAAAGATACCACCGCCTTTGTAACACATGAACAGCAAGCAACCGAACAACGAACATTCAAATCACTTTGGAAAGAAGTAAGCTTCCGTCATTTCAATATGGGCAGTGTGAACATCAATGGGTTCGTGAATAATCTGAACGATGGTGTGCTGTGGGGTTTGTTACCCATCTGGTTATTATCGAATGGTTACAGCATTTTAGAAACAGGAAGTATTGCTGCCATCTATCCGGCTGTGTGGGGCATCAGTCAGTTGTTTGCCGGCAAACTGGGCGATCATTTTTGTAAAAAACAATTGCTCACTGTTGGTATGTTGCTGCAGGCAGCAGGAATTGTTTTGCTGGTACTTGGTACAACAAAACTATTCGTAATTACTGCTATGGTGTTGATGGGATTAGGAACAGGGTTGGTATATCCAAACTTTCTTACCGTTATAGCAGAAAATCTTTCGCCTGCCCAACGTTCAAAAGGGTTAAGCATTTTCCGTTTCTGGAGAGATCTGGGTTATGTGGCAGGCGCATTAGGTGCCGGACTTATTGTACAACTCTTTAGTATACCCGTTGCGTTTACAGTTGTTGCAGCTCTTACAGCAGCAGCCGGCATAATGGCCAATGTACGGATGTGCTGCACGTTTAAATTATTATGGCGCAGTCATACCTGTACCGAAGCTGCTGCTTTTTGAGCTGTCTTATCAAAACAAAACAAACATTTCACCTGCTATATAAACAGCATGTGAACACCTTCGCCTTCGCTACGTTTATAAAAATCACCAACGGTTATAATATCATCAACGCCTTCGTATAAGTCTTCTTCTTTGTAATGGAACATATCAAACGCAAGTTTACAGGCCCACATTTTTACACCGGAAGCATATAAAATATCCAGGAATTCAGGAATCTCAGGCATATCCACTTTCTCCATTTCTCTCTTCATCATGGTTGTTGCCAGTGCTTCCATACCAGGCAGTCCACCAATCATCGTTGGCATGTGCATAGCAGGGTTACCTACAGTTGCAATGTGCAGACTATCCATTTTCTTTTTATTGATTGCTTCCAATCCAAAAAAGGTGAAGAATAACTCAGCTTCAATTCCCTCCATACGTGCTCCGTTGGCTAATACAAAAGCAGCATATACATTTTCCAATGATGCTTTTGATAAGATGATCATCATCTTTTTTATTTTTCCATTATTCTCGGTCATGACTTTATTTTTTTAATTGTTAAATACAACTGGCGGGTTTGGGTATACCGGCAATTTTAGTAGAGGTTTTTAATGGTGCATTGGGAAACAGCGAATAGAATTCTTTAATGTCCACCACACCACTTTTCCCTACACGGCGGATACTGAGTGCAACCTGGTTTTGCTGTTCTTTTTGGAGATATTTCAGCACTTCCCAATGACGAGGAGTGAGATCGATATTAGCTTCTGCGGCTAATTCTTTCCCAACATTCTCATCCCATTGGCTGAAATCAGTTAAATAACCTTCTTCGTTTACGGTAATTGTTTTACCTGCTAATGTCCTTTCCATAACATGTATTTAATTAGTGAATGATTTTAGTTATAATGTTTTCCACTTTCGCTCATGGTTGCTGATACGAACGGAATATGTGTTCCTTTGAGTAATACATTCCAATAGATCCAGCGAAAGGCCAGTTTACCCATGTGGTTCATGCGGCTTTCTTTCAACAAACGCAACGGGCCAATTCCTGCAAAGGGAAAACTTCCCTCTACCGGTTCGTGTGTATAGTTGAAGTCGATCAACAACGCTTTCCCTCCACCTGTTTCAATAAAGCAGTTTGCATGTCCGTCAAATTCTTCTTTCAATGGTTCGCCTTTTACATAGCGGAGAATATTTTCTGTAAGAATTTCTGCTTCAAAGTGTGCAACCGATCCTGCTTTGGATGCAGGGATATTACTTGCATCGCCAATTACAAATACATTTCCGTAGTCTTTCGATTGCAGTGTTGCTTTATGCGTAGGTACATAATTCAGATCATCGCCCATACCTGAACGTTCCATCAATGCATCGCCTTTATTAGTAGGAACTGTTACCAGTATATCAAAAGGAATTTCCCTGCCGCCATAATCAACAATGGTTTTGTTTTCGTTATCTACATGCTCAATGGCAAAATCACTTTCAATCTTGATTCCTTTTTCATGTAGTAAATGTTCCAGCGCTTCGGTTGCTTTGGGTTTTGTAAAAGCTCCGCTTAATGGCGTTACATAAGTGATCTCAACTTTGTCACGCATGTGTTTATGCTTAAAGAAAGAGTCAGCCAGGAAAGCAAATTCCAACGGAGCAACCGGGCATTTGATCGGCATTTCAGTGATATGCACCACCAGTTTACCACCTTCCCAATCTCTTAATTTATTGCGCAATGCCAATGCACCTTCAAAGGTGTAGAAATCGAAGACTGATCTCTGCCATTCTTCACCTTGCATGCCTTCTGTTTCTTCGGGTGCAATTTTTGCACCGGTGGCAACAATGAGAATATCATAACTCAGTTTAGTTCCATCTTTCAATTGAATTCTATTTTCAGTTGGAACGATGCGTTCAATTTTACGTTTCAGTAGTGTTACTCCCTTGGGAATAAATTCTTCAATTTTTTTTACAATATCATCAGGCGTGTAAAGATCAAAAGGGAGAAAGAGATAACCCGGTTGATAGTGATGTTCTTCACGTTCATCAACAATCGTAATAGTCCAATCGGGTTGTTTTAATTCATGATGCAGATGATTGGCCATCATGGTACCTGCAGTTCCGGCTCCGAGTATAACAAGATTTTTCATGTGTTCATTTTTATTGTTTTTTAGCCACATAGTATAAACACTAAAAATTATCATCGACTTTAGCATGTTCCGATAGCAATCGGTATAGCTTGATAATTTTTATGTTTATTTCATTTGCTGATTGTTTTGTTGTGTGATTTATGACGCAGTAAAAGTCGATCAGCAACAGCTCTTGTTTTATGACCTGTATGCGTATACAAAATGATCCTTGTCAAGAAAAAAAGCAGAATCGTTTCTATTGTGTCGGTTGTGTGATTTTTGTCACAACAAAACTTGCTGAAACCCTTTTACTGAGTGACTTTTAGCACATACTGGCACCTTTCGAATAACAGCTTTTTTTATGATCAAGATCACCTGTTCCATTTTTCACATCTTCTATTTTTGACGCATTAAACAAATACAAAAAATATAGAATGAAGTACATCATTGTAGGAGCTGTTGCAGGCGGAGCAAGTACAGCAGCAAGAATCAGACGATTAGATGAACAGGCTGAGATCATCATCTTTGAAAAAGGCGAATACATTTCGTTCGCTAATTGTGGGCTGCCTTACTATATCGGCGATGTGATCAAAGACAGGAATAATCTCTTTGTGCAAACAGCAGCTGCATTCAATCAACGATTCAATATTGATGTGCGTATACAAACCGAAGTAACTGCTATTAACCCATCAGCCAAAACCATTACTGCAGTGAAACAGGTAACCGGCGAAGTGTATGAAGAAACGTACGACAAACTTATTCTTTCACCTGGTGCAGAACCCGTTCGTCCACCTTTACCCGGCATTAATAACGAAGGCATTTTCACCTTACGAAACGTGAGGGATACAGATTATATTAAAGCTTATGTGCAACAGAAGAATGTGAACAAAGCCGTCATCATTGGCGCTGGCTTCATTGGATTGGAAATGGCAGAAAACTTTCATGAGCTTGGTTTGGATGTAACTGTTGTTGAAATGATCAACCAGGTAATGGCTCCGGTTGATTATCCGGTTGCTTCTTTTGTACAACAACACATCAGATCAAAACGGGTACATCTTCGTTTAAACACTGCCGTTACCGGTTTTACAAAAGTGGGCGAACGAGTTGAAGTGACATTGAACAACGGCGAAGTATTGATTGCCGATGTGGTGTTACTTTCCATTGGTGTTCGGCCCGATACAAGATTGGCAGCCATGGCCAACTTAAAAATCGGACCTGCAAAAGGTATCTGGGTAAATGAATTTTTACAAACCTCCGATCCGGATATTTATGCAGTGGGTGATGCCATTGAATTTGAAAACCCTATCACCCATCAACCAATGATCACTTACCTGGCAGGCCCGGCCAATAAACAAGGCCGTATTTGTGCCGATAATGCTGTGCTTGGAAATGTACGTTCCTACAAAGGTTCCATCAATACAGCTATTGTAAAAGTATTCGACATGACGGTGGGCACAACCGGTACTGCATCGAAGCATTTAACTGCTGCAGGCATTGAACATACTGTTTCCACCACACATAGCGGATCGCATGCAGGTTATTATCCGGGTTCTAAACAAATGACGATACAACTTGCATTTGCACCACAAGACGGACGATTACTGAGTGCACAGATTGCAGGTTACGAAGGAGTAGATAAGCGACTGGATGTATTTGCATCATATATCAAACAAGGAAAAACAATTTACGACTTGATAGAGTTTGAACATGCATATGCACCACCGTATTCATCAGCCAAAGATCCGGTGAATATGGCTGGCTTTGTAGCGGAGAATATTTTAATGGATCGGCTCCGTGTATTTTACTGGAATGAAATAGAACATTTAAAATCCAGTGATCTATTAATCGATGTTCGCCGCAAAGATGAATTTGAAGCAGGTAATATTGCCGGAGCAATCAACATACCTGTGGATGAATTAAGAAACAGGCTTTCAGAAATTCCAAAAAATAAAACAATTTATATCTATTGCGAAGCAGGTTTGCGTGGTTACCTCGCTCAACGGATACTGCGGCAAAATGGATATAACAAAGTGTCCAATCTTTCCGGCGGATATTACTTATGGAAAGCCTGTACCAGCGAACAAAGCAAGCTCAGCAACCAGCAGCAGGATTTTCTTGTTCATGCATAAAAATGGGAACTGTTCCTCGCCTACCTTTGCCAACGTTATGACGCAAACTTCCATTTCGCAAAAAGCTGTTGCCAACTGGTTACTCTTTGGCGTGTTCATGTTAATTATTCAGATCTTATTGGGCGGCATTACCCGTTTAACCGGAAGCGGTTTAAGTATAACGGAGTGGGAAGTTGTAACAGGCACCTTGCCGCCATTAAGTGAAACGAAGTGGCTGGAAGAATTTGCAAAGTATAAAGGAACACCGCAATACCAATTACTCAATACTGATTTTACGCTCAGCGATTTTAAATTCATTTTCTTCTGGGAATGGTTTCATCGCTTGTGGGCACGTGTAATGGGGATGGTGTTTGCAGTTGGTTTCATTTATTTTCTGGTGCGCAGGTATTTTAAACAGGAAATGATCAAACCCTTACTCATTCTGTTTTTGTTAGGAGGATTGCAAGGTGCTGTTGGCTGGATCATGGTAGCAAGTGGTTTGGTAGGCGATGCAGTGTATGTAAAACCAACACGCCTGGCGCTTCATTTTATTTTAGCAATGGGCTTGCTTTGTTACACGTTTTGGTTTGCGTTACAGTTACGTGTGAAAAACGAACAGATCACACAGAGCCGTTCCATCAATCGTTTTACAGTATGGCTATTGCTCTTACTGGTTGTGCAACTGATGTTTGGCGCCTTGATGGCCGGGCATAAAGCCGCAACTGCAGCCCCATCGTGGCCCATGATCAATACAGAATGGATCCCTGCTGCATTATTCAAAGATTCACCTTGGTTCATCAACTTCATCGAGAATAAGATTACGATTCATTTTGTACATCGTGGATTGGCATACATCCTCACGGCACTTATCATTGTTTGGTATTACAAAGCTGCCAAAGTGAAGGGGTCTGATCTGTTCCAGGTTACCCGTTTTCTTCCCTTGTTCCTGGTGATTCTGCAAGTAGTGCTGGGCATTGCATCGGTACTTACATCACCACAAATTATTCCCAACCGCTGGGGTTTATTTGAGTGGATGGCACAACTGCATCAACTGGTGGGTATGTTCTTATTGCTCAGTTTTGTGTGGGTGCTTTACCTGGTGAGAAGAAAGTAAGTGACATAACATTCCATACAAAGCAGCGTTCTTACGTAAATTGTTTTCTTTTACGTAACTTCTGTCCCATGAAGAAATACCTGCTTGGCATATGGTATTCATTCCCTGTTCAATTGATTTTTCTGCATTTCAGGAAATATCAGCTCCTGCTGTTATTCTGGATACTGTTGGGCAGTGCTGTCAGTGGTGGCTTCATGAATAATTATGGCGCCGATTCATTGTTTCTTTCTCCTGAATACCTTGGTGAAGTAAATTTTTTCAGTGCATTGTTTGTTGGCGCAGCATTCGGTGGTTTTCTGATGAGCTGGAACATTACTACGTTTATCCTGTTCAGTAACTATTTCAAGTTTCTGGCCACAACTTCCAAACCATTCCTGAAATACTGCATTAACAATGCAGGCATTCCGGTTCTTTTCATCATCAATTATTTTATACAGGTTGTATTGTTTGACAAATACAAAGAACTGATGAATGATGCTGATATTCTCCTTATCATGTTTGGGTTTATTACGGGCCTGGTCGTTTTTATTTTTTTATAGATGTTGTATTTCTATGGATCAGAAAAAGCGATCATGCGGAATATGCAACCGGTACTGAGCAATCCGCAGCAGTTTATGGAAAAATACAAACCGGTTCCGGTGAAAGATGCGCATGAACCGGTGATCACTGTCAACTTTTTCCTTACAAACTTTTTTACTTATAAAAAGACAAGGAACGTCGCACACTATAGTCATTTGCTGTTGGATGTGATTTTTAAACGTCATCACTTTTCTGCAGTGCTGGCCATTATCCTTGCTTTTCTTACGTTGATGATCTATGGTTTTTTTCTTGACCATCCATCATTGCAATTACCGGCTGCAGCCAGCATCTTTGTTTTCTTTTCAATTTTGATTGCAGCCGCTGGGGCGTTGGTATATTGGCTCGACACATGGAGTGTTCCCGTTTTTATATTGTTGATGTTCATCTTTCATACACTGTTCCGGTATGAGTATATTGATATCCGTAACAAAGCATTTGGATTGAACTATGAAGAACGTACTAAGCGTCCTGCGTATTCATTAAGCTACATGCTTCAACTCTGCACTGCAGAACAAATGAAGAAGGATAGTGTACAAATGATAAGGGTGCTGGAAAACTGGAAGCAAAAACAGGACGAAGAAAAACCATTCCTCTATGTACTCAATGTAAGTGGCGGCGGTAACCGTTCTGCTACATTTACCGTAAACATGCTTTGCCGCATTGATAGTGCGATGAATGGAGAATTAATGAAGAAAACATTTTTGTTTTCCGGAGCATCGGGTGGTATGTTGGGAATTACGTATTACCGGGAGCTGTACCGGCAACAGCAAAAAGGTAAAGCAGTTGATTTTTCAAATGAAAAAATGGCGGCTGCTATTTCACGGGATCTGTTGAATCCGATTTTTTCTGCGTATGTAACAAGAGACCTGATTACTCCTGCACAGAAATTTCCGGTTGGGCCTTACCGTTTTGTAAAAGACAGGGGATATGCGTTTGAACAACAATTGAATTATAATACCGGCAACATCCTTGGTCAACAATTAAAAGATTATAAAGAGGAAGAATTTAAGGCGAAGATACCGCTGGGCATTTTCAGTTCCACCGTTTCGCAGGATGGCAGGAAGTTGATGATCTGCAGTCAGCCCATCAGCTTTTTAATGCGGCCGCAACACGACAGCATCAAAGGAATTACTGCTGAACCGGATGCGATTGACTATGCGGCATTTTTTAAAAATCTTGATCCGTATAATCTCCGCATTCTTACAGCACTTCGTATGAATGCTACATTTCCATACGTGTTGCCGAATGTATGGTTACCTACCAAGCCAATTGTGGATGTAATGGATGCAGGGCTGCGTGATAATTACGGTCAGGAAATTACCTTGCGTTTTTTACATGTATTTTCCGAATGGATCAAAACCAATACATCCGGGGTGGTGTTCATCCAAATCAGGGATCGAAAAAAAGGTGAATGGACCGATGATTTAACAGAGCCAGGTATTGGTGATATTTTATACAAACCTGTTACCACACTGCAAAACAATTTTTACAAAGTGCAGGACTATATGCAGGAAACCATGATCAGCTATTCACGACATACGTTTCCGTTGCATCGTTTTTCATTTATGTATCAACCAAAAGACAGTAAGAAAGGGGCAGCACTCAGTTTTCATTTAACAACAAGAGAAAAAAAAGATATTGCAGCGGCTGTTCTGGACTCGGCCAACGAACAATCTGTTCGCTCGTTGATACGGTTAGAAGATATGTTTCAACCAGGAAAATTAGCTCAGGGCATCAATAACGAATAAGCAGAAGGAATTACCTGCACTTCGAATTTTTCAGCTGTTTGTTTTCCGTCACCATCAATATGAAACGGAGCCAGTTCCTTATTCTCAATCACTAAATGATCGGTTTGAAAATAAGTAATGCCCTTCCGTTTTCCAAAATCGCTGGTGAACGTACCAAAGCGGATATGCCACAACACACGCAGCAACACAAAAAAGAGATTTGTTTTTTCAACCGCTACAATATCCAGCAGGCCATCCTGTAAACTTGCTTTCGGCGCAATGGTAAACTGGTTGCCAAACTGGTTACTGTTGGCAATGCTGATGAAGTAAGCATCGAGATTGAGATCAACTTCGTTTGCCTTTAAATGAAATGGATAGGTTTTAATGCTTCCCAGATTTGTTAGTGTGAGTTGGGCGTATTTCCAAAACCCTCTTTTTTTCTGTCTGTCGAAATCATGTGCCACCTGTGCATCAAAACCAATACCGCTGAGCATGCAGGAGAAATGCCGGTTGATATAAAATGCATCTACACGTTGTGCAGTGCCGTTGAAAATAATATCTAATGCCTTGTTGGTATCTTTCGGGATGCCGGCAGCAAATGCCAATCCGTTGCCGGAACCTCTTGGTATGATCCCAATATTAATTGGCAGATCACGGATTGCTGCAATTACAGTGCTGATGGTGCCATCGCCACCTGCTACCACAACATCTGTTATCGAATCGGTCTTGATCTTTTCCCGAAGTGAAGAATAATCAGCATCGGCCCGACTATGTTCAATACTGAACGGAACATTCGCTGCTGCACAACGTTCGCCAATAAGTTGTTGCAAAGCTGTTCCTTTTTGTACACCGGCACGTGGGTTCAATAAAAATACAAAGCGACGTTGCATAGCCTCGCAAAACTAATATTGAAAAGATTAATAAAACGGAAAACCTTTATCGCTTTGGGAAAAGAATATCCCGGTTGTAATGCCAGATCGCATCCTGGAGTTTGATGGATGCTTTCCGCCTGAACAGTGATCCGATAAGATTAATACTGTTGCCGCTCAGTACCATAATATAGCCGGGTGTGCGGTTTTTTTGTGCTACAAAAATTCCACTGATCACGGCTGCTGTGCCAAACAATGGAAGCACATTCGACACACGCCTGCTTTTCAGATATTGTTTGTAGTAGTTCGTAGCATCAGGCGATACCAGCATCAGGTTTTGTGCGGTTGTATTGCTCAACAACATTCCATTCATTGTTATGCGGGCACCAAGGCGCATGGTTTTCTGATTGTACTGCAGGCGCATGGAATCATGATTGATTTGAGCGAAGCTTTTTATCCCTGCAATGAGCAGCAGTAAAAACAGTATCTGTGTTTTTGCTTTATACATTTTCAATAGTGAAATGATTTTCGTTTACACTTTACCGAAAGTACCGCATTTATTCATGAACAAAAAAACGATAGTGTTCATTTGTTCTTAATAACGACTGGTTGCATCTTTACTTCTGTTACCCTATTTTTGCCGAAACTTTCTGCAGGATATGAAACAACACAACATAAGAATTACACTTTCAGTATTACTTACGGTTGCTGCTGTTATTTCCATTGCCCAGTTGCTGCTGTATACATTTAACAGAGATCAGCAATTCCTGCTTATTGTGCAATCGCTTTTGTTCATCTATCTTGCGGCTACAAATTACTCCGACAGGTTTATGCCTTTGCTGGGGCGGAAACAAACACACTATGCTATCCTCATTCTCCTGACCATTGTACTTTCCGTGAACAACTTTTTCCTTGTTACAAAAGATGACGCTGATGGAGTTCCAATGAATTCGCTTTCTGAATACTTCGGTTCCTGATGCAGGTTTCAAGTTATCGATCACCATTTCAGCAATGCACTGGCCCAGGTAAATCCGCTGCCAAAAGCTGCCAGGCAAACAAGATCGCCTTCTTTGATTTTTCCATTTTCCCATGCTTCACACAAGGCAATGGGCACTGATGCCGCTGTGGTGTTACCATATTTCTCAATATTATTATACACCTGGTCGTTACGCAACTGCAATTTCTGTTGTACAAACTGGGCAATCCGAAGATTTGCCTGGTGCGGAATCAGCACTTTTAAATCGGCCGGTTGGTAACTGTTTGTGTTTAATGCTTCCATAATCACTTCCGGAAATTTCACCACTGCCGTTTTAAATACAGCCGGACCATCCATGTTTGGAAAATTTTCTGCCTTCTCAATCATTGCATGACTCATAAACATATCGCCCAGCTCAGCTTCATTGAAGGTAGCTGCATTGTTACGCCAATGATTGGCATGAGTACCCGGGTTGAACATAGCGAGTATTTCTGCATCAGTTCCATCACTATGCAAATGTGTACTTAAGATACCCCGGCTCTCATCATTAGTTGGTTGTAAGACAACAGCTCCAGCCCCATCCCCAAAAATAACACTCACATTGCGGCCACGTGTACTGAAGTCAAGGCCAAACGAATGTTTCTCTGCACCAACAACTAATATGTTTTTATACATGCCGGTTTTGATAAACTGATCTGCAACAGAAAGTGCATATACAAAACCACTGCATTGGTTCCTTACATCCAATGCACCCACCTGTTTCATTTGCATAGCACGTTGCAGCAATACACCACAGCCGGGAAAATAGTAGTCGGGACTTAGTGTAGCAAACACGATGAAATCAATGTCCTGCGGGGTAATACCGGCACGTTCAATAGCAATTTTTGCAGCTTCCACCCCCATCGTAGTGGTTGTTTCTTCAGTACGATGCGCATACCTCCTCTCTTTAATACCGGTACGCTCCTGGATCCATTCATCGCTGGTATCCATGTATTTTGTAAGATCGTTATTTGTAACAACATGGGAGGGCACATACATGCCGATGCCGGCAATTTTACTTCTGTTCATATAGCAAACATTTGGGAGAGAAAGTTAGGCAATAGAAACGAATTGCAACTATATCGGTTGCAACCATTACTAAAACAAAAAAAGGAGGCATAGCCTCCTTTTTCTATTTTTTGTGTATGTGCTTATTTAATTTCCCACACCTCATTTCCACGGAGCAGTTTATCGAGGTTGCCCTTTCCTTTTGAGGCAATCACCTCTTCGATCTGCAAGGCCATAACATCTTCATAGCAGGCTCTTTCTGTTTCATAAAACACGCCGAACGGCCTTGGCAGGTGACCCACATTCCGTGGATCATCAAACATGCGAACCAATATCTGTGCTTTATAGAAATCATTTTCGTCGTGCACCCATAAATCATCTTTACTATGTCCTTCTTCCAGGTTCACGATAACCGGCTTAAAGCCATCGAGCTTAATACCCTTATTTTTTGCAGCACCAAATACCAATGGTTCACCATGAGTAAGGAATAATGTTTCCTCCGGCTTGCTGGCCTTTTCAGTGAACACTTCAAATGCACCATCGTTAAAGATGTTACAGTTTTGATAGATTTCCAGGAACGAAGCGCCTTTGTGTTTTTGACTGCGGATCAGTGCTTCCTGTAAATGTTTTGGATCACGATCCATACTGCGTGCAATAAATGTTGCATCGGCACCCATGGCCAACGCCAATGGATTAAATGGATGATCAATACTTCCAAAAGGTGTACTCTTGGTTACTTTTTTTGCTTCAGATGTTGGCGAATACTGTCCTTTGGTTAAACCATAGATCTGGTTGTTGAACAGCAGCACATTTACATCGAAGTTTCTGCGAAGCAAATGGATGGTATGATTACCACCAATACTCAATCCATCCCCATCGCCGGTAACGATCCACACACTCAAATCGGGTCGGGCAGCTTTCAATCCACTGGCAACAGCTGTTGCACGGCCATGGATCGAATGCATACCATACGTATTCATATAATAGGGGAAGCGGCTGCTGCAGCCAATACCACTTACAATTACAATATTCTCTTTGGGGATACCCAGGGTTGGCATTACTTTTTGTACCTGTGCCAAAATGGAATAATCGCCACAACCGGGGCACCAGCGTACTTCCTGGTCGGTTGCAAAATCCTTTGCTGAAAGGGCAGGGGCTGTCGTTACGTCGCTCATAAGATTGTATTAAGTCAAATTTACGAGGAAAATCAACTGTATCAGCTGATTTTAATTACTAATTAAGCTGATGCGATCAATTCCTCCCAATATTCGGCGGCACGTCTGGTATGAGGAATTACAATGGTTCCGCCAACGATATTGGCCACTGCAAAAATTTCGTACATCTGTTCGGTTGTAATTCCCTGCTCATGGCATTTGCCGAGATGGTATTTGATACAATCATCACAACGTAATACCATACTGGCAACAAGACCCAGCATTTCTTTTGTTTGCGTTGAAAGCGCTCCTTCAGCATACGTATTGGTATCGAGGTTCCAAAGGCGTTTTATCACCAGGTTGTCTTTACTTAAAATCACCTCGTTCATTTTGGTGCGGTAGTCGTTAAACTCCTGTATAAGATTGCTCATGCTTATTTTTTTGTCAAAGATATTGGGTTGTGGGTTGATGGATGCAAAAAGGCTGTTGTTGGCTTACATTTACCATTACAAATAACAGCAAATAAAAAGTCCTGCAATGCAGGACCTTATTCTATTTGAATTTATGTACTTCTCTTACATCACTTCCTTCACCACATTGTAAATCACTTTGGGGCTGCCTAATGTATAATAGTGTAACACCGGCACACCAAATGCTTTCAGTTCTTTTGATTGCTGGATCAACCACTCCGTTCCAACCCGCTTGCAATCCTCATCGGTTTTTGCCTTCATGATCTCATTGCTTAATTCAGTTGGAATATCCACATGAAACGTACGGGGTATAACCGATAATTGTTTTTTACTTGTCAATGGTTTCAAACCCGGAATAATGGGCACATCAATTCCATTTTCACGACATTGCTTTACAAATGCAAAAAACTTACTGTTGTCGAAAAACATCTGCGTCATAATGTATTCTGCGCCGGCCTCCACTTTATCCTTCAGGCGTTGCATTTCAATTTCCAGGTTGGGTGTTTCGAAATGTTTTTCCGGGTAACCTGCTACGCCTGCACAGAAATCGGTACGGAATCCATCACGGATATCTTCTTCAAGGTATATACCATGATTGAGATTGATAGTTTGCTTCAGCAGATCGATCGCCAGACGATGACCATCGGGATGCGGTTCAAAATTGGCTTCGTTCTTTGCTGCATCGCCACGCAGCACCAATACATTCTGCACACCAATAAAATTCAAATCGATTAATGCATCTTCGGTTTCACGACGGGAGAAGCCGCCGCAGATCAAATGCGGAACGGCATCAATATCATAATGGTTTTGCAAAGCAGCGCATATACCCACGGTGCCGGGTCGTTTCCTTACCTCTACTTTTCAAACGTACCATCTGCTTTTTTCTTAAATACCTGCTCGGCCCGGTGGTAAGTAACATTGATCCATGATGGCTTAAACTCCATCAACGGATCCAGGTGATCGAAAATAGAATTGATGGTTTTGCCTTTTAAGGGGGGAAGAATTTCAAACGACACCAATGTATCTTTTGACTCTGCAATGTGTTCGGTTACTTTCATTTGTTGTTTGGTTTGGCGTTGTTGCTTTTCCGGCTCAATGCCTGCACAGGCCTTGAAGAGATTGCGACGCAACGATGTTGAACCGGAGTACAAGGAGCCGGTATCAAAAAAATTTCATGCAAACATATAACAGCAACGGTTCTTAATCAAACAATGTTTGACTGCTACTTTCACATTTTAAAAGGGAATGAACAAGTGTTCATAAAGCGGAATACGGTATTTTCGCAACCATAACTTTTTACATTGAGTTTAAAAATTCATACATCGGAGCTGGTTAAACGGTACCGTAACCGAACGGTTGTAAACCATGTGAGCATTGAAGTGAACCAGGGCGAAATTGTTGGGTTGCTTGGTCCCAACGGCGCAGGCAAAACCACGACTTTTTATATGGTGGTTGGTTTTATTAAACCCGATGAAGGCGAAGTTTTCCTGAATGAAGACAACATCAGCAACCAACCGATGTACAAGCGGGCGCAAATGGGTATCGGCTATCTGCCGCAGGAAGCCAGCGTTTTTCGTAAACTGACAGTGGAAGAAAATATTGCGGCGGTATTGGAAATGACCAAACTCAGCAAGCAGGAGCAACGGGAAAAATTAGAAGACCTGTTAAGCGAGTTCCGCCTGCATCATGTACGTAAGAACCAGGGTGATTCGTTGAGTGGTGGCGAACGCAGACGTACTGAAATTGCCCGGGCCCTGGCAGTAGACCCCAAATTTATTTTACTGGATGAGCCGTTTGCCGGTGTTGATCCGATTGCGGTAGAAGATATCCAGGCCATTGTAGCCAAACTGAAATACCGCAATATCGGTATCCTTATTACCGATCATAATGTGACCGAAACCTTGTCGATCTGCGACAGAGCCTACCTCTTGATCGAAGGAAAAATATTCAAGCACGGAACAGCCGAAGAGCTGGCAGAAGATGAACAGGTACGTCGCTTGTACCTAGGCCGCAATTTTGAACTGAAGCGGAAAGATTACCTGCATGAAGAAGCAAAAACCACAACAAGCGAATAACCATCTTAGCATTCCTGAAGTCGTTTAACTTTTTTATCTTGCCGAAAGATGAGACTGCTTAGCCCTGCTATATCAAGACTTGCACGACTGCGCATGTGGCGTATCGAAAGCTGGATGAATAATCCGGTGGCAGCGCAGCGGGAAGTATTGCAGGACCTGGTAACCACCGCACAATACACTCAGTTTGGCTTACAGCACAAATTTGCCAAACTGTTTAACCTCCGTGAATTCAAGAATACAGTTCCGGTGCATGAATACGACGACATCAAGCCCTATATAGAACGGATGATGAACGGGGAAGAAAATGTATTGTGGCCCACCCCCGTTACATGGTTTGCAAAAAGCAGCGGCACCACCAGCGATAAAAGTAAGTTTATCCCGGTGAGTGACGAGAGTATGAAAGACGGGCACTTCCAGGTAAGCAAAGACGTGCTTACTCTGTACTACAATAATTTTCCTTCGTCTGATCTGTTGACAGGCAAAGGCTTGGTGATTGGTGGCAGCCACAACATTTATCCGTTAAATGAAGACATACAATACGGCGATCTGAGTGCAGTACTGATGCAGAATGCACCTTTCTGGACCAACTGGATACGTACACCTGAACTGAGTATTTTATTGATGGACGAGTGGGAAAGTAAAATTGAAAAGCTGGCCGAAGTAACCATCAAGGAAAATGTAACTTCCATATCAGGTGTACCTACCTGGAGCCTGGTATTGTTCCGTCGTATTTTAGAAATAACTGGTAAGCAAACCATTGCCGAAGTGTGGCCCGAACTGGAGTTGTTTATGCACGGCGGTGTATCGTTTGTGCCATACCGTGAGCAATTTCAACAACTCATTGGCAAACCCATCAACTACCTGGAAATGTATAATGCCAGCGAAGGTTTTTTTGCTGCACAGGACAAACCCGGTGAAGAAGGGATGCTGCTGTTTGCCGATCATGGTATTTTTTATGAGTTTATGCCATTGGAAGAATATGGCAACCGCTTCCCCAAAACAATTGGCTTAAACAAAGTAGAGCTGGGTAAAAACTATGCAATCGTCATCAGTACCAATGGCGGGTTGTGGCGCTATATTGTTGGCGATACCGTTCAGTTTACTTCATTGCAACCGTACCGTATTAAGGTAAGCGGACGTTTAAAACATTTCATCAATGCATTTGGCGAAGAGCTGATGATCGATAATACAGACAAAGCCATTGCCATTGCCTGCGAACAAACAGGAGCTATTGTAAATGAGTACACAGCTGCTCCTATTTACTTCAGCCATGGCAGTAATGGTGCTCATGAATGGCTGATCGAGTTTGAGAAAGATCCTGTTGGGTTAAACGATTTTGTGTATGAACTGGATACTGCCCTGAAAAACCTGAACAGCGATTACGAAGCCAAACGACATAAAAACATTGCTCTGCGCTTACCGTTTGTGCAACCCGTGCGTAAAGGAACTTTTCATGCATGGATGCAAAGCAAAGGCAAGCTGGGTGGTCAACACAAAGTGCCCCGCCTGAGTAACGATCGCCAGTATGTAGAAGATATTCTCCGTTTCAACCAATCAATTACATGAAGCTGAAAGATAAACTGAAAGATTACAAGCCCCTCCATTGGATCTATAATCTGCTTCATGTAAAACAGCTGCAACACAACAAAGAGGCATACAGCAAGTACCAGATCAATAAGCCACTGTACGGCTCCATCAGCAGTAAAGATTTTCCCGATAAAGCTTCAAGCGCCTGGCTCGATGTAAATGATTCAGCCCGGGTTGTATCATCAAAAGAAGCCTTTCAGCACTTTGCAGCAGACGTGCAGCAGCAATTGTTGCAATGGAGCAGTAATGGGTTCCTGCACATCAAACAACATTTCAGTGAACAGCAGGCCGATGAGATAAACAAAGCTGTGGATGAACTGATCCACCAAAAACAATTACCCATTACACACGACAATAAGGTGATGCATGGGTACAAACACTCGCCCGTTATTAAACAGATGATGCAGGACGAAGGATTGAAACAACTGCTTTCGTTTATCTTAGATAAAGAAGTGGTGCCGTTTCAAACACTCAACTTTGTAAAAGGGAGCGGCCAGCGTGCACACAGCGACAGTATCCACATGACCACTTATCCGTTGGGTTATTTAATTGCTGCATGGATCGCTCTTGAAGATATTCATCCTGACAGTGGCCCGCTGTTCTACTACCGTGGCAGTCATAAGCTTCCCTATTTGCTCAATGATGATTTTGAAAACTACAGCACACGCTTAAAACTGGGCAATAAACAATACAGCGACTATGAGGATATGACCGAGGAAATTCTTGCTCAGAATCATTTCTCAAAAGAGCTGTTTTTGTCGAAAAAAGGTGATGTGCTGATCTGGCATGCGAATTTGATCCATGGTGGTATGCCGGTTGTAAACCCATCCCTTACACGCAAAAGCATGGTGGTACATTACTATGCGAAAGACGTGATCAAGTATCACGAAATAACAGAACGTCCGTCATTGATGGAAGAATAAGCAGCCTGTATTATATTTAAGAATGAATCAGCCAAAACTTATCTGCAAAAACTGCAGCAATCATTTTTACGGCAAGTACTGTAACAAATGTGGTGAAAAAGTTTATAGTGAACATGATAAATCTGTTATTCACTTTCTGGAAGAAGGCACTCATTTTATAACACACCTGGAAGGTACCCTGTTTACTACTTTACGTACCATCTTTTCAAAGCCTGGTAAACTCAGCCTCGATTATTGCAATGGTGTCCGTAAGAAATATTTTAAGCCACTTTCCCTTTTTATTCTGTTAGTGATATTCTATCTGCTCTTCCCGGTTTTCGAAGGGCTGAACATGAAAATGGAATACTATCCAAAGCAAGATCTTTACGGGCAGTATGCGCAACGGAAAATAGATGAAAAATCGAGTGAACTGAAACTAACTACCAGCGAACTGTCAGAAAAATTTCATTCAAAATCGGAAAAAGCATCCAAATTTTTGTTGTTGGTGATTATCCCGTTCACTGCGTTGTTATTTTTCGGTCTGGCGTTTTTCAAACGTAAGTATTTCTTTGATCACATTGTGTTTGCCGCAGAGGTAAACTCGGTATATCTTTTATGGGGATTTCTGATGCTGCCTTTACTTATTTCGCTCATTAACCTACTTTCCTACTGGCTCTCGGGCACTTATTTTTCCGTTTACGATCGTATGCTTGGCATTCTTATTTACAGTGGATTATCGATTTATCTTGGTATTGCTGTAAAACGATTCTATGCATTC
>CAYMSG010000018.1:0-20325 GCA_964392955.1 uncultured Chitinophagaceae bacterium
CATCATCAACTGCCGGATCAATAAAGACTGGTACCTGCGCCGCAAAGCTGATGCTAATGAATATTATACGCTGCGTTTTGATGAGCTGACGGTGGAAAAAGAAATCAGCATTGGAATTGATACCGATGTGGTAGAAAAGAAAAAAGAAACTGTTGCCGTTGCTTATCTCACCAGTTCATTGTTCGATTGGTACTATCATGGTACAAAAGGAACGTATTTCAAAGGAGTAAATATTTTAATTCCGAAAGAATGGCTGGGCAAGTTGATGGGTATTGAAACTTTTGATGATATACTGCCGGCTTACATTGCGTTGAAAAGCCGCAGCTTCAATATGGAACCGCTGGATGCGGTGTACTATCAACTCATTCGTGAAATCATGGAAGAAGAACCGGATACCGCTTTTCCTCAATTGTATATAGAGAACAGAGTGCAGTTGCTCATGGAGCGTTTTTTTACCCGCATCCATTCACGTGTTTCGCTGGCTGATGTACAAAGCAATATCAAACCCGATGATATTTATACCGTACTGGAAATTGAAAAACTGCTGGTGGAAAATTTTTCGCACAAACCCCGTTCTATCGAAGAACTTTCACGTAAAGCAACCATGAGTTCCACCAAACTGAAAAAGATCTTTAAATCTGTGTTTGGTGTGCCTATTTACGAATACTATCAGCAAAAAAGGATGCAACATGCCGGTGAATTGCTGGCAACCGGCAAGTATTCGGTGAAGCAGGTGGCCGGCATTATTGGTTACAGCAACATGAGTAATTTTACAACAGCTTTCAGAAAGTATATGAAGGATGAACCATCCGCATTCAGTGCCAACTGAAAACTGTTTACAGATCATTAATTTTTTTACGGTGATCACGTTACAGTTAGTACATACCAGTTATTCAGCAGTTTTGCAAAGTCTTTCACAACAATTGAATACCGAAGTGAAAGACGGGCGCCTGTATTTGCCCACGACAGTGGGGGATGGTTATTTGCAGGTAGTTGAGCTGCCCAATGGGTTGGAAGTGCTGTTGTCTGATATCAGCTATAACACTGATGTAACCTACAAGCGTGAAAAAAGCGATCAGTATTTCTGTATTCTTCATTTCAACGATGTGGAGTTAAGCGATCCTATTCATTTTGTACGGAATGGAAAACAACTCTTCGATAAAAGTGTGCGCAGAGCAGGAGTGGCCATCAGCTCCAGTGCAAACGACATGAGCTTTACAGTAAAAGCAAACACCAAAGCAAAGAGCATCAACATACTGCTGCCCGGCAAATGGATCAATGAAAACCTGAACAAATACAATGAGTTGCAGGTGCTGTCACGTTACAATGCGTTACGGAACACGTTAACTCATCCCGAGCCATTCGATGCACAAAACAGAATCTTGTTTGATGAAGTGTTTCAGCCGGAAGATGGGAATCCTCTACATGCCATGATTGTGAAAAACCGCATCATGCTGTTGCTGGAGCATTTCTTATCAAAGATTTACCGGAAAATGCAGGACGAAACTGATGCGCCTCTCCGCAAAATTAAAACAACCGATATGAGCAAGCTGATGGAAATTGAATCATTGCTTGTAAGCGACTTCAGCAAACCTCCTCCCACTATTGTATCATTGGCTGCACGCAGCGGTATGAGTGTGTCCAAATTAAAATCAGCGTTTAAGCGTGTGTACGGCACCGGTATCTATGAATATTTCCAGAAGAACCGGATGCAAAAAGCCCGGTCGATGTTAGTCACCGGACAATACAACGTAAAAGAAGTGGGTACACAATTGGGCTATACCAACCTCAGTAATTTTTCACTGGCGTTTCGGAAAGAATTTGGCATACTTCCCAGCCAGGTATAGAAATTTTATTGCACTTATTGTATTTTTTCTTCTTACATTTAAACATCAACTCAAGCGAAAGCTTCTAACCTCCTGTTACAACATCCGGTTCGTTTTTAATTCTTGCATCCTCTGAGCCCCCAATTCCCACAAACTGTAAAGCATTTCTTAGCTGCATATGAATAAGTCCTGTCCATTCATGTAACGTTTTCGTGTTACATGAAACCTTTGTCGTTGCATCCTGATGAAGACGCAGTTTATCCATCCCCCACAAAAAAGAGGCTCTTGCATAAGAGCCTCAACTTTTTTATTACATCAGGAAACGATTACAAGTCGAAAAGAAAACCCAGTTTGATCTGTAATTGCTGTAACGGACTGTTGTACAGTTTTGCTACTGTATGGTTGTGAATACGGTTTGTGTTGATGTTTACAAACTGCATGGTTACATCTTTGCTGTCATCCGGCGCAGGTTGTGTTTGCAAAGGTTCTTCCAGTTGTTTTACGTTTACATAATTGATGCGGCCACCGTGAATACGGGTTACAGATAAATTTAACGATGTGCCGCCGGGCTGGTTGCATTTGTTGCGGGTGCCAAGCTTCATCAGCAAGCCTGCACCATAGCCCCACACCATTGTGCCTTTACGGTAGGTTACTTCATTTTCAAGCGGCGCACAATCGTCCCGGTTATTTTCATCAAATACATTGATGCGTACCCTTGTTCCTAACGATTGCCGTCCACCCAGCAATTGTACATAAGGAATAATGTTATTGTTTTTTATCAGTTCGTACCGCACATTGAGATGATTAAAACTCGCAAAGTTGATATAATTCACAGGGTATTCAGCAGCCGTACTCATGTCTTCGTTTTGAAAACGCTGTGTTACCTGTTGTTTACCGTAACGGCCATTTCCTGTTTCAAAAGAAGCCACAAGTTTTTTTCCTGCAAAAGGAAAACGATAACCAAGCTGGAAATTAAAACCATGCGCCGGGCTGATATTGCCGCTCATATTTCCCAGCGGTGCCTGGTTGCTGTAGCCAAATCCCATTTCTAATTGTGCAAAGGATGTAAGGTACAGGCAGGTGCCTGCAAATGCGAGTAGAAGTTGTTTCATACAAAGAGCGTTTGGTGCTCTTTAAAGTTCGTGAAACTTATTGTTAAATAAAAGCTGAAAATAAGATCTGCAACTAACATTAAATTGCTTTTCTGAGCTTTACCAATTGCTCCAGTAAACCTTTCAGTTTATCTAACTGCAACATATTGGCACCATCGCTTTTTGCAACAGCAGGATTGGGATGTGTTTCAATAAATAATCCATCCACACCAGTTGCAATGGCAGCTTTTGCAATTGTGCCGATGAGCTGCGGATTACCTCCGGTAACACCGGTTGTTTGGTTGGGTTGCTGCAATGAATGTGTACAATCCATGATCACCGGTACATTCAATTCTTTCATCCAGGTAATGTTGCGGTAGTCAACCACCAGATCGGTATAGCCGAATGTGTTACCACGCTCGGTGAGCATTACTTTATCGTTGCCTGCTTTCTTGATTTTTTCTACTGCAAACTTCATCGATGGTCCGCTGAGGAACTGCCCTTTTTTTACATTCACAATTTTTCCTGTTGCAGCAGCCGCTTCCAGCAAATCTGTCTGGCGACAAAGGAATGCCGGTATCTGTAAAATATCGATGTAAGGAGCCGCCATTGCTGCTTCTTCGTGTGCATGAATATCTGAAGTAGCAGGAAGCTGATAACTCTTTCTTACCTGATCGATCAAGTCTAAACCTGTATCATCACCCAAACCTGTAAAGGACGATGCGCTGGTACGGTTTGCTTTTCGGTACGATGCTTTGAACACATAGGGAATGCCCAGTTCTTTACAAATGGTTGATACTTTATCGCCCACTTCCATCACCAGTTCTTCACTTTCAACTACACATGGTCCGGCAATGAGGAAAAAGTTTTTTTCGTCGTACGATTGATTGGCAAACAGGTCTTTCAGAAATTGTTCCATGCGGCAAAGATAAAGGGAAGAGGTAAGAAGTAGGAGGTACGTGGTAAGAACCCGTCAGTAGTTATAAACCCTGACGGCGGTTCAATTGAAACAACAGACTTGCGCAAACGAATGAATGTTCGTCCAGTTGGTTTTCCACCTAATTTTGGCACTCAATTGAATCCTGCTATGGTAAAAGAAAAAATATTGGTGATTGGTGCTTCCGGACAAATTGGTGTGGAACTTACATTGGCACTTCGTAAAATTTACGGCAATGCAAATGTGATCGCTTCTGATTTGCGTGAACAAAATCCATTGCTGGAAGGAACTGGTCCTTACGTAAGCCTGGATGTAATGAACAAAGAGATGCTGCATGTGCAGGTCATCCGGCAGAACATCACACAGATCTATTTGCTGGCAGCGATCCTTTCTGCCACCGGCGAGAAAAATCCCAACCTTGCCTGGAATCTCAACATGACTGGTTTATTGAACGTACTCGATATTGCACGGGAAGAAAAACTGCACAAAGTCTATTGGCCAAGTTCCATTGCGGTATTTGGTCCCACATCACCCAAACAGAATTGTCCGCAACAAACGATCATTGAACCAACAACGGTGTACGGTATCAGCAAATATGCCGGTGAGTTTTGGTGTAACTATTATTTCCAACGGTATGGGGTTGATGTAAGAAGTTTGCGTTATCCCGGGTTGATCTCGTATAAATCGGCACCGGGCGGAGGCACCACTGATTATGCAGTGGAGATTTTTCACGAAGCATTAGAAGAAAATAAATACGAATGTTTTTTGCAGGAAGATACCTACCTGCCCATGATGTATATGCCCGATGCCATCCGTGCAACCATTGAGTTGATGGAAGCACCGGCCGATCAGATTTCGATCCGCCATTCCTACAATATTTCATCGATGAGTTTTTCGCCAAAAGAAATTGCAGCAGAAGTAGCGAAACATCGTCCGGGTTTTGAAATGACGTACAAGCCCGATTACCGCCAGCAGATTGCCAACAGCTGGCCGCAGAGCATCGACGACAGTGTTGCAAGAAGGGACTGGGGCTGGAAACATGAATTCGAATTACCGGAAATGACAAAGGACATGTTCCTGAATTTATAAAAACCTTCACAGTTTTTACAAGAAAGCTGTCGGAGCCATGACGAATTGAGAAAGCTGCAGGCCTTACCTTGCAGCTTCGTTTTTTAGAAAAATCTGGTATTTACATGAAGCAAGTTTTATTTTCAATCATAATCGTTTTGTTATTCTGTACAACAGCATTTACACAATCAGTGAATAAACTCCGCACCGGTTGGTATCGTGCTTCTATCTTTCGGGAAGATGGTGCAGCCATTATTTTCAATACAGAAGTGCAACTGAAAAACGGGAAGCCAGTGATGTATATCCGTAATGCAGCAGAACGTTTGTTGGTGGATGATATAAAAATTACAGGCGATTCAATAAACATTGAAATGCCCTTCTTCGAATCATTCTTTCGTTTACAAATTCAGAAAGATGGGAAACTGGTTGGCAAATGGTTTAAAGCAGGCAGTTTAAAGTTACTGGAGTTCCCCGTTGAGTTTGTATATGGAAACAAAGAACGTTTTGCTGTAACAAAAGCTGCTGCAGAAAACAGTACTGGTCGCTGGCAGGTTGCTTTTACCCGACCTAATGGAACTGATCGACCTGCGATTGCAGAGTTTCAGCAAAAAGGTTCAGCATTAACCGGAACATTCTTAACACCCAGCGGCGATTATCGTTTTTTAGAAGGCGTTGTAAACGGCGATAGTTTATTGCTGAGTTGTTTTGATGGAAGTCATGCGTATTTGTTTACAGCAACCATCAGCGGAAATGAAATCAGGAACGGGATGTATTACAGCAGTGCATCTCCGGCGGAACCATGGCGTGCTCAAAAAAATGAAAACGCAGCCTTACCCGATACTACACAACTTACCCAATTAAAACCCGGTGAAAGCAAATTGAATTTTGCGTTCAAAGATGTGAATGGAAAAACGGTGTCGATCAACGATGCAAGGTTTCAAAACAAAGTGGTGGTGATCCAGATCATGGGAAGCTGGTGCCCTAACTGTATGGATGAAAGTCAATTCCTCAGCGGCTTTTACAAAGAATATAAAAACAAAGGCGTAGAAGTAGTTGCATTGGCTTACGAGTACAGTACCGATTTCAATCGCTCCAAAGCCAGTGTGCAAAAATTCATCAACCGGTTTGGTATACGGTATCCTGTTCTGATAACACCCACAACCGTAAGCGATGAGCAGCGCACCGAAAAAACATTGCCACAACTAACGCCTATTCGCATGTTTCCCACCACCATCTTTTTAGACAAGCGTGGAAATGTAACAAAGATTCATCATGGATTTTATGGTCCGGGAACGGGCGACTTTCATACAGAGTTTAAAGCAGATTTCTATCGAACCATCCGGTCGTTGCTCGCAGATTAAGCGTCATTAATTGATGATACAGGGTTATATTTGCTCTCCTCAAACGAAGCAAGGCTTCTGTATTATTAACATTAAACGTTTAAACTGATGGCTGCAAAGATTAAAGTTGCCAATCCCGTAGTAGAACTGGATGGTGATGAGATGACAAGGATCATCTGGAAATTCATTAAAGAAAAATTAATTCTTCCTTATCTCGATCTTGATATTAAGTATTACGATCTGGGTGTGGGGTACCGGGATGAAACCAACGACCAGGTAACCATTGATGCAGCCAATGCAATTAAGCAATACGGTGTTGGTATCAAATGCGCCACCATTACACCCGATGAACAACGTGTGGAAGAGTTCAAGCTCAAACAAATGTGGAAGAGCCCGAACGGTACCATCCGTAACATCTTAGATGGTACTGTATTCCGTGAGCCGATCGTGATCAACAATATTCCACGTTTGGTTACCAACTGGACGGCACCCATCATTGTTGGCCGTCATGCATTTGGTGATCAGTACCGTGCTACAGATACGGTGATCAAAGGCAAAGGAAAATTAACCATGACGTTTACGCCGGAAGATGGAGGCGAACCACAAACCTTTGAAGTGTACAACTTCAAAAGTGATGGTGTTGCCATGACGATGTACAACTCCGATGAAAGCATCAAAGGTTTTGCACGCAGCTGTTTCAATATGGCACTGAGCAAAAAATGGCCTTTGTATCTTTCTACAAAAAATACCATTCTGAAAAAATACGATGGACGTTTCAAAGATATTTTTGAAGAGATCTATCAAAATGAATTTAAAGCACAGTTCGATGCAGCCGGTATTGTATATGAACATCGTTTGATCGATGACATGGTGGCGAGTGCGTTAAAGTGGAACGGTAATTTCGTTTGGGCTTGTAAGAACTACGATGGTGATGTGCAAAGCGATACGGTGGCACAAGGTTTCGGTTCACTTGGTTTAATGACTTCTGTATTGGTTACACCCGATGGTAAAACCATGGAAGCAGAAGCGGCACACGGCACAGTAACACGTCACTACCGTGAGCATCAGAAAGGTCGTCCAACATCTACCAATCCGATTGCATCCATTTTTGCATGGACACGTGGGTTGGCCTTCCGTGGAAAGTTAGATGGTAACCAACCGCTGATCGATTTTGCCAATGCACTGGAAGCTGTTTGTATTGAAACAGTTGAAAGTGGTAAGATGACGAAAGACCTTGCTGTTTGTATCCACGGCAACAAAGTAAACCATGGTGAGCATTATTTGTACACCGAAGAATTCCTGGATGCAATTGATGCAAACCTGCAGGCAAAGCTTGGATAAACCCTGAGCGGAGTCGAAGGGTTTTTGCGAAGCACTGAGCGAAGTCGAAGTGTGAGCATTTTCAAAGTCAAAGATTTAAAACATAAATCCCGCAGCAACTGCTGCGGGATTTATGTTTTCGGTCGGGACGGTTGCACCGGCCTGAACAATAAATTCCATGATGGCCGGGCGACCAATATGGCCAGGGTTTCGTTCATCATTTCGTTTTATTCTTTCTGCACTTAATCAGGTAAAACGGATAATTCTCTGTTACTTCTGAAATGTCAAACAATCCTGCATTGCCAAATTCTTCGTTGATCGTTTCCTGATCGTAAAAGAAAATTTTTACGCCACTAAACATTTCAAATCGGTCCTTGCCGATCCGTGTTCCTTGTCCGTATGTGTGCGCCTGTTTGGTGATGGCTGTAAAAACCATGATCCCGTTTTCGACCAGCTGATTGTAACAATCCCGGATCAGTTTCTGGCGTTCTGCTTTGTTAAGTAAATAAAGTAAGCCATAACAAAAAATACCATCGTACAGGTTGTTGTCAAAAGGCATTTCCGTTACAGAGCCATGATGAATGTTAAGTTTGTTCCCGAAATGTTTCCCTGCTAAATCAATAGCGGTTTTTGAAATTTCAATGCCGGTCACGTTCATGCCGTTTTCCAGAAACAGTTGTGCATTGCGTCCATAGCCAATGCCGGGAATCAATATGTTTTTTACGTTATTCTCAACGAACAGGTCTTTTGTTACAATGGCTGAGGTAGCAGGTGTTAGCCCCCACATTTCTTGTTTGTCCTGAAATGCTTCTTCCCAAAATTCTGTCATTGTTTTTGTTGTTGAATGCTGAATGCTTTGTTGTTGCCGTTACTTGTTTTCCTGCAACTTGACATTGTTCATGTAGTAAAGGTTGGCAACAGGTCAAAGACCTGCGCCAGAAAGAATTTTATCTCCAGCCGCTTGTTTAATCTTACTATTTATTAATTGTGTTATTTCATTCCCCACCTTTTTCGCATCGTCGGCATATGAATTGTTCATCTGAAATTTCAGAATAGTTATTTCATTATTTGCATCTTTAAGATAGTGAGTAATAATAATGAAATCAGAACCAAATGTTCCAACTCGTCTGATTTTCATTGTTTCTATTTTCATTTTTACTGTCAGACTTTTGCGAAGAGGAATTATAGTTCGCTTTAGGTTATGTCGAAATATGATTTCTGTATTTGTAATTTTTAGTCTGTCAGCAACTTGTCGAATAAGTGTCAAGAGTGATAGTAATATGAAAAAAAGTCCAGTTGTAATCCCTAACACCTTTGATGTCGTATCTGAGGATTTAATAAAAGCTGTAATAATCAGGAAGCAACCTCCAAAGAAAAACAATAGAAGACCCGCAATTGATTTGTCTCCAAAACCAAACTTGTGTTTTATGTTGATACTATTGTTGTCAACAGTAATTTTTAGACTGGCTTGGTCTGCAATGTCTAATATTTCATTGGTTGTTGTCAATTCTCAATCTTTTTTCTGAGTAACGTCTATATTTACAGCACGCAAATTACTTGTACAAAAACCAGATCAGAACGTTGCGTGGTACAATTTAACTTTTTTTATTTTTCGGCTTAAAAAGTAAGCGATGAATTAAATCCTAACTACACACCGTCTCCGATATGCTTTTGTTCTGGTTCTCATCTTTATTTGTTGGGAGATAGTGCTGGAAGGAATGCACGAAATAGTTTTTTTGCACAGTTTGTGTTGTGCGCATTTGCAGATATTTGTCACTCTGCTTTTCTCGCAAGTATCCTGTCTGCTACCTTATAAACGATAAAGAACAAAAAGATGCTAAATGTGATATCAAAGCCAATGATGAAGCTTGTTTCACCTGCTCCGCCGGAAGAAAAAATCTCATGAAGCATATAAGGAAGAAGATTGAATGCACTCGACGAAGAAAATACTGTCAAAAGCAAAAACAGGACAGTTACAATGGAGGCAAACACTAAAGATTTAGTCCGCTTATTCATAATCGTTTGTTGTCAGTCCAATTTGTATTAGCTCATAATCTTTGGATGGTCGAATTTTCCCTTCAGTATGGCAATGTGGGCAAATATCAGGTCCGGTCTCGGCTACAGCGTCAAGGGAAATATCAAACGGATTGGCAAACCTAGTTCCTTCCTCTTCACACACCGCTATAACCTTCTGGCATTCGTCACATGTGCATAAGACCAGGTAACCTTGTTCACAATTTGGACATGTCTTTTTGAGTTGCCATACCGGAGAGTCTATATACATTTATTCTTGCGATTTATCGTCGTAGCATCACATGCGCACAACATTCTAATTTATGATATAATATGATACTATGCTTAAAACGGATGGTTTTATAACCATTAATGTAGTGTTATACTTTTTGTATTGTTATTAGCACAATCCAATCTCCAAAAACTCACCGCACCACTTCAAACCCTTCGAATTTCATCAACGGCATATCTTCCACCGTAACAGAAGTAACCTTACTCTTCGGCGAACCCATCCAGCACCATTCAATAAAATCGGCTAACTGATCGTCGGTGCCGGTGGCAACAACGGCCACGTCGCCGTCTGCAGTATTGCGCACGGTACCGGTAAGCTGTAACTGCTGTGCTTTGTCAACTGTGTATTTGCGAAACCAAACGCCCTGCACCTTGCCTCTAACGGTTATGGCTACTGTTTTTTGCATTATACAATATCGGCAACGGTTTTCTTTTCCAGAATTTTTAAATTGGCATCCCGTACCGTGATCATCATATCGTGGAGGCCGCAATGTTTTTCATCGCAGTTTTTGCAACGCTCGTAAAAGTGCAGGCTTACGCAGGAGAGGGGGGCAATCGGACCATCCAGCAAACGGATGACCCGTGCCAGTGTGATCTGCGATGGTTTCATTTTAAAATAATAACCACCGCCTTTTCCTTTTTTACTTTCGAGAATCCCGTCTTTCCGCATCAGTAATAAAATGTTTTCTAAAAACTTAAGCGGTATTTTTTTCTTCTTCGCAATATCAGCGATCAACATGGGCTCATTATTTTTTTGCTGGGCCATATAGCTCAGTGCCTGGAATGCGTATTGCGTTTTTTTTGAAAGCATCGTATAAAAAATTCGTTTTAAAACTAAGTGGAAGCGGGTATTGGTCCTGTGCACAAAGTTGCTATTTTTATTTTTAAAAATCACTATATGCCAAAATCCAGCATTTTACTGGCCCTCTTTTTTGTGGGCGCTTCGTTACAAACTGCAACTGCACAACAAACAAATCTTTTTTTAGGAGGTAACCTTATTGTTGGGTTTCCCAGCGGCGATTTTAAAAACGGTTACAAACGTGCCACCGGTATTGAAGGCTCCATGGGGCTCGGCAGTTCAAAATTTATTGTACTGGGTACGTTGGGTTATATGTCGTACAAAGAAAAAGCAGGAAACCAGTTTGGAAAAATTACAGTGATCCCGTTAAAAGGCGGTATCCGTGTGTACCCCACCAATATCTTATTCCTTACCGGAAATGCAGGTGTTGGTTTTTTGAAAGATGAAACCATGAACTCCCGTGAAACAAGATTTGTGTACGATGCCGGTCTGGGTTTTCATCTCCTCATCGGACAAATAAGTGTACACTACGATGCATGGAAACGGGAGAATACTCCTGGCTATACCGGTTCTGTATTACTGAAATTCGGATTGGCCTTAAAGTAAGCAAGCTCGTTTTATTCGAAAAGCTGCAAGGTCTTGTTAAAGAATTGACAAGGCTTGCAGCTTTTTTGTTTTGGTACAATATTGGCAAAACAGCTGTTTAAAATCACGTTATGAAACAGAAATTTTTGTTTTCCATGTTTGTTGCCTGTATTGGTTTTACATCGGTAGCTGTTGCACAAAAAGCCAATACGATCTTTGGCGGGAATGTTATAATTGGTGCACCACTTGGCGATTTGCGGAACGATTACAGAAGTGTAGTGGGTATTGAAGGATTGGCCGGGTTTGGTGTTGGACAAAATGTGTATCTCACCGGTACCATCGGTTTTCAATCGTATGCGCCGGAATCGTTTAACCCGTATGGAAAAATTACCATGGTGCCGTTAAAAGCAGGTGTGCGTTTTTATCCCGTCAACAATTTCTTTCTTACAGGAAATGCAGGACTTGGTTTGATCAGGGATGAAACCATTGATGCAAGAGAAAGCCGCTTTGCGTATGATATTGGTGCAGGGCTGAGCTTTTCTATTTTTAACGCCAGTGTGCATTACGACGGATGGCAAAAGAAAAATACCAATGGCGGATCAAATTCGGTGTTGCTGAAGCTGGGGATAGCGATCCGTTAAATGAGCTTGTGCTCGTAGGCATATTTGATGAGCCCGATCACCGAATTGGTTTTTGTTTTGCGGAAGATATTTTTCCTGTGTGTTTCAACCGTACGTTCGCTCAGGAATAGTTCTTCCGCAATTTTTTTATTGCTGTATTCTTTTTCAATAAGGCGTACAATTTCCACTTCACGGTTGGTGAGTTTGCTGTCGTCGCTCACCTGTTTGCGTTCGCTGGCTTTGAGCATTTCCTGCAATACTTCATCGCTGAAGTAAATGCCGCCGGCTGCAATTTTATTGAGGGCAGTAATAAATTCTGTTTGTCCAATATTTTTTAAGAGGTATCCGCTGATGTCGCTTTCTTCGATCATTTGATTCACCAGACTACCTTCTCCATTCATCGAAAGTGCAATGATCTTAATGGAAGGGAATTCTTTTTTTACTATGCGTGCCAGCTCCACACCCGTCATTACCGGCATCATCACATCCGTAAGCATCATATCAATCTCATGCTGCTGTAACAGCGATGGGACTGCTTCGGGATGATTGGACTCAATCACGATCTCGTATTGATGATGCCCTTTCAGCAATGAACGTAATCCATCAATTACAATCTGATGATCATCAACAATAGCTAATTTATATTTTGTGGCAGACATCATATACAGAGGTTGGCCGAAGATATTAAAAAATACAGTTCAACCCGTTAGTTCTTACCTGCTGGTAAATGAATCGCTACCAACGTTCCTTTGCCCGGCGCTGTATCAAAATCAATGCTGCCATGTAAATATTCAATTCTCGCTTTCATATTTTTTAGTCCCATGCCTGCATCTTCGGGCAATTGATTTTTATCAAAGCCCTTTCCATTGTCTTCAATGGTAACACTTACACCATCTGTGTCTTTGATCAATGCAATATCGAGTTGTGTGGCACCTGAATGTTTGATCACATTGTTCACGCATTCCTGCATTACCCGGTACAATACAATTTCACTGTTTTCTTCAATACGTTCTTTCAATCCTTCGGTATGAAGATTTACTTTGATGATGCGTTGATCGATCTTATCGAGGAATTCGGCCACTGCTTTTGCCAATCCTGATTTGAGCAGCATATTCGGCATCATCTGGTGCGATACGGTGCGTACTTCTTTTACACTTTCATCAACCAGGCTGATGATTCTTTCAAACGAAAGACGATGTTCCGGATTTTGAAACTGAATGTCCTGTTCAAAAGCAGATAAATTCATTTTGGCTGCACTCATCATTTGCCCCACACCATCGTGCAGATCTTTGGCAATGCGTTGCCGTTCTTTTTCTTCGGCTTCCATTACAGCTGCTGCGGCGAGTTGCTGTTGTTCAAATACCGCTTTCTGCATGGCTGCCTGCTGTTGCAGTTTTTTACGACGGTAAAAAGAGAAGATCAACAGGCCGAGTAATACACTCACAATTAAAATTCCGGAGATCCAGTAATTTTTTACAGCAATCACATGTTGCTGCCGTTCAATTTCTTTTTCTTTTTCGAGTGTCTGGTATTTTGTTTCCAGTTCGGCAAACTTATTGCCGAGGTTATCTGTAAACAACGAATCTTTTGTGCTGGCATACGATTTATACATTTCCAGTGCTTCATCATTTCTGTTCAATGCTTCGTACGATCTGGAAAGGGCAAGATAAGTTTGGTTGATCTCGGGTAAACAGTTATCGGCCGGCCGGCCAATGCTTAATGCAGTATTTAACACTGCCAGTGATGAATCGTACAATTGTTGCTCCTGTAACAGCAGCCCCAGGTTGTTCATACAACTCACCTGTCCTTTTGTGTCGTTGAGATCTTTGCGGAGTTGCAACGATTCATTGATGGCGCTGAGTGCCTGCTTATAAAGTTTCCGGTTGATGTAAAGTGAACCGATATTGTTCAAGCCATTGGCGAGGTATTCTTTATCGCCGAGTTCACGACTGATGCTGATGGCTTTTTCATAAAATTCAATTGCTTTTGCATCGTTGCCTTTGATCTTGTAAATGTTGGCAATGTTTACAAACGAGCCGGCAAGACCGTAGTTGTCTTTTAATTTTTCTTTGATCTCGATGGATTGCAACTGGTATTTGATCGCTTCATCGTAACGGCCCAGGTTTTGATTCAGGATGCCGATGTTATTCAATGAATATGAAATACCCACATCGTTTTTGTATTGTGAAAAAAGTGCAAGGGCTTCCAGTTGATTTTCCAGTGCTTTATCGAATGCTCCTTTTTTCTGGTACACGATGCCGATCTTATTATACAGTTTTGCAATGCCCAATCCATCATTCAGCTGCTTCCTGATCTTGTTCGACTCCTGGTAGTAGGCAATGGCACTGTCGTACTTTTCCTGATCGTATAACAGAATGCCAAGATCATTGTATGCCTGTGCAATACCGGAGGGGTAGTTTGATTTTTTTGCCTGTGCAATGGCTTTGTAACCATAGGCCATTGCTTTGTCACGATCTACGAGCCGGTATTCCCAGGTAAGATCATTGTAGATTTTTACAAGCTGACTGTCTTTTGTTACAGCCGCCATTTTTTCAAGACTGTCAATGACAGATTTATTTTTCTGTGCGGGCAATTGTATTGATAAGAGTAACAAAACAATCAATCCAACAAAACGGTTTTTGTTCATACGCTGTTGACTTTTTATGTAGTAACCCGTTGTGGTACATGAATGGCTACCAATGTACCTTTCCCGGGTGCTGAATCAAAATCGACCGTTCCTTTTAAGAACTGGATACGGCTGCGGATATTGCTCAACCCGATGCCTTCGTTTGGTTGCAGGGGATCGTATGCAAAACCTTTTCCATTGTCTTCAATGGTAACACTGATTCCTTCTTCATCATTGATCAGTGAAATATCAAGCGCTGTTGCTTCTGCATGTTTAATGGTATTGTTCACACATTCCTGGATAATGCGGTACAGAATGGTTTCTGTATTGGAATCAAAACGTTCTGTAAAACCTTCGCTGTAAAAATTCAGCTTCAATGCATCGCTGCTCACTTTCGATGTAAGTTCCGCTACAGCATCGGGCAAACCTTTGCTTACCAACGCTGCCGGCATCATACTGTGCGATACAGCTCTTACTTCTTTACAGCTTTCATCAACCAGTTGAATAATATTCTGCAGTGATTTGTTTTGCTCATCATCGGGAATGGTTGCTGTGTTGTAGTACGATGAAAGATTCATTCGTGCTGCACTCATCATTTGTCCCACACCATCGTGCAGATCTTTGGCAATACGGGTTCGTTCTTTTTCTTCTGCCTCCAATACCGATTTGGCAGCCAGTTCCTGCTGCAGCATAATTTCGTTTTGGAGCTTCAGCTGTTGTTTCCAGCGGTAACGGTTATAAAAGAGATATGCAATAATTGCTGCCAGCACCACAAAACCAAGAATAAGAACAATAAGATTGTTTCTTTTTTTAATGGTGAGTTGCTGCAACTGTATCTGCTGTTCTTTCTTGTTGGTTTCATACAGCGTGCTCAGTTCTTCGATCTGCCTTGTTTTTTGTGCATTGAAGAGAGAGTCTTTCAACTGTGTATGCCAGGTATAATAATCAAGTGCCCGTTTATAATCGCCGGTAATATTGGCAATGCGGCTAAGTTCTGCATAGTTGTTGGAGATGAGTTCTTTGTATTGCATCCGTTCGGCCACTTTGTTGCTTTCTTCCAGGTAGTACACAGCACGTTCGTATTTGCCCCAGGAACTATACATTACGCCGAGATCGGCATAGCTTAGTGTAATGGCAAATGTGTCTTTTAATTTTTGCCGGATGCCCAATGCACGTAAATTATAATCTTCGGCCAGTTCAAACTTGCTTTGCAAAGCATATACACCTGCCAGGAAATTATAACACCATCCTTTACCTGCTTCATCTTTCAACTGCTCAGCAATCTGCAACGATGCTTTGTAACGACGGATGGCTTCTTCATGGTTTCCCTGGTATTCATACACCACACCACTTTCGTTGAGGATCATTTGCACACCGCTGGAATCGTTCAATGCCCTGAATGCAGCCAGTGCTTTTTCATAATTTTCAGCAGCCCGTTTCAGGTCTCTTGTTTTGCGGTAGAGTTTGGCAATATCATTATACACATACGCCAATGCTTTTTGATCGCCGCTGCGTTCATAAATACCAGCTGCCACATAGTAATTGGCTGCTGCTTTTTCATAATCACCTTTGAAGTAATTCGAAACGCCTACATACCTGCTTAATTCTGCATAGGCCAGTGAGTCGTTTAGTTTGGCTGCCAGTTGTAAGCCTTCTTCGCCAATGCGGAGTGTTTCGTTAAAACTGATAAGACTCAGTTTGCCCGTAAGCAAAACATAGGCTTTCAGTTTTGTTTCGTCTTTTTTTGCCGATTGTACCGTAGCACGTAAACTATCGATGGTGGTATCCTGTGCAGTTGTAGACAGGACAGCAAAGAAAAGCAGGAGGGTAATGAATGCAGATTTGGGTTTCAGCCACATGGTGCTTACAAGTTAAGCACTTCTTTCATTCCGAAGAAACCGGTTTTATCTTTTAAAAATTCTGCCGCCAACACAGCACCTAATGCAAAACCGGTGCGGTTATGAGCGGTATGGATAATTTCAATATCATCCACTGCCGAACTGTATTTTACAAAGTGAGTGCCGGGGGCAGGATCAATGCGTTCGCTGATGATGTGGAGGTCGGTTGCATTACTGCTTTCTTCGTTCACCCATTTTTCTTTGCGGGGTACAGCTTCCAGTACCTGCTCTGCCAATGAAATAGCGGTGCCGCTGGGTGCATCTTTTTTAGCGGTATGATGAATTTCTTTTAACGATACATCGTAACTGTCCTGCCCGGCCATGAGTTGTGCCAGGCGTTTGTTTACTTCAAAGAAAATATTTACACCAACGCTGAAGTTGCTGGCAACGATCAATCCTGTTCTGGCCGCTTCTGCAATGGCTTTGGCTTCGTCCAGTTTGTCGAGCCAGCCGGTAGAACCACACACTACCGGTACACTTTGCTGCAAACAAAAAGTTACGTTTTTAAATGCGGTGTGCGGACTGGTAAATTCAATGGCCACATCGGCCTTGCGGATATTTTCGGGCGTAAGGTCGTGCAGGTTATCTGCATCGATAATCAACACGGCTTCGTGTCCACGTTGTGTTGCAATTTCATGAATGGCTTTTCCCATTTTTCCGTAGCCGATCAATGCAAGTTTCATTCCGTTGATTTGGTGGTTGGTTTATGTTTGGCAGCAGGTTAAATTACCTTGCTGTGTTTTTTTTGCTGAAGTTGAATACCAACCCTACCGCCGCCTGTTTGGTTTGCGGTATGTAAGTTGGGTTGATCTGCATCGATAAATTATCGCTTACTTCAAACGCTTTCAAATGGCCGTCAACAGTGGCATCCACTACATTCAATCCCCACAATAACAGAAAAGCAAGTACCGAGTAATCGACATACTGCCGTACCGCAATTCTGTATTGCCGCACTGCTTCGGGATCCCGTTGACTGAATTTTGGTTTAATCAGATTATCGTTGGCAGGGTTACCATCCAGCATATTGCGGTAGGCATCCCGTGAATCAATGTATTCCCGGTTGTTGTATACAAAAAAACCGGCGGCAGTTCCCAGTGCGCCATACACTAATGGAATTTTCCAGTATTTTTTATTGTAAGCCTGTCCCCAACCCGGCAGTATGGCCGACCGGATGGTGGCCTTGCGTGGTGAGTGCTCTTTCATCAACAGTTTTGCTGTGGCAGCCTGCGTGGTATCGGTTTGCGTGCCTTTGATCGTAGTATCAGGCGTCAGAACTTCTTCCTGCGCCTGCAACTGTATCGCCCAACTGCATTGTAGTAGTATAAAAAAAACAAATTGCCTCATGTGTCATTCAACATCGGTACCCAGTTGTTTCAAGATCTGGTTGAATTGTTCAAGTGAGTAATACTCAATAAAAATACTGCCGTTTCCTTTTTTGCTGTGGCTGAGTTTTACTTTGGTGCCGAATTGCGATGCTAAGTTATCTTCAATCCGTTTAAAAGCCTCGGGTAAACTGCCCTTTACGGCATTTTTAACAGGTGCTGATTTGTATAACTGTCGCACCAGGCTTTCGGTTTGGCGAACCGATAACCCTTTTTCTTTGATGTGATGAAACACGTACAATTGCTTGTCAACAGTATCAACATTGATCAATGCCCTTGCGTGCCCCATGCTGAGATCACCGGTGCGAACGGCCAGTTGAATATCGGGCGGGAGTTTCAGCAAACGGATATAGTTGGTAACTGTGGTTCTGTCTTTGCCCATGCGTTCGGCCACCTGCTCCTGTGTGTAATCCAGTTCTTCCATCAGTCGTTTGTAGCTGAGGGCAATTTCCACTGCATTCAGGTTTTCACGTTGCAGGTTTTCGAGCAAGGCCAGCTCCAGTAATTCCTGGTCGTTGGCCTGGCGGATATAAGCAGGAATATCAACCAATCCCGCCATTTTGGAAGCCCGCCATCTGCGTTCACCCGAAATCAACCGGTACTTGCCCGTACTGATTTTTGAAACGGTAACAGGCTGAATGATGTCGTGCATTTTGATGCTGTCGGCCAGTTCCTTGAGGGCCTGCTCATCAAAATCCCGACGGGGTTGTTTGGGGTTGATCTCAATATCGCTGATGGGAATCCGAATGATTCCTGTAACGGCTTCTGTTACAGTTTGTTTCAACTGGCCAGCCGTGGTTTTCAGGTCTTCATCAATACTTTGCAGCAGGGAACGGATTCCCTTTCCTAACGCATCTTTTTTTCCGGGGGTAGACATATGATCGTGTTGTTACAGTCTGCGAAGTACCTGAAAAAAAACCAAAAAACAAGGTTGAAAACAGTTTGTAGTTGATAGTAGGTAGTTTGAGGTTGCAGTGCTCAAATTTATTCACTAGTTGAAATGCTTAACTAATGCAGTAAAATAGTAAACTGAAAGTTGGGTCTCCCCTCTTGGGAGGGGACCAAGGGGTGGGTTAAATGTTATCAGTACGTAATGAAAGTTATTTCATCAAGCTATATCCCAACCAGGCAGCAGCCAATCCCAACATTACACTTCCAAACACATAAAGAAAAAACATGCCGATCCGTTGCTGTTGCAAAAGCGACATACTTTCCAGTGAAAAAGCGGAGAAGGTTGTAAAGCCGCCACATATACCAGCTGCGAGGAACAACCGCCAGTTGATGGCAAAACTTTCGCTGCGAAGGGCATAGGCAAACACAAGTCCTATTACAAAACTGCCAATGATGTTTACCAGAAATGTTGCCAACGGAAAGCTTGCATGTTTGAACCAAACTGAAAACGCATACCGCAGCATACTGCCTGCTGCACCACCTAAGCCAACCAGTATAATATTTTTTAGCATGATGGATGAAGTTTGTAACGGAGCAAAAATGCTTAGCTGTAATTGTTGAATGAATTTCAAAAGCCCGGCCTCCTTCTCCTTTGGGGAAGGAACGAGGATGGGGCCTACAGATTTCCCGTAAACGTATAATTGAAATCAACCTGCCACAATCCATCCCGCTTGATCACTTTCACCGGCATTTGTTTCTTTTTGTATGAATTGGAATAGTTAACGATCACCACGGTATCACTTACGGCATCAATGGAATGAATAATGATGGAAGAGCTTTTATAACCCTCTTTATCTTTCTTGCTCATTTCATCATTGTATTTTTTCTCGATCACTTCCAGTTCGTATAAATTCAAACTGTCTTTGATCATTAACTCCCGTGCCCAGTCGTAATCACCATCCAGCGAACTGCGGATAAATTCCCGTGCCGTATCCAAGGCTTCAGTGGGGCGAGCTCTTTTTTGCTGACAGGCATAAAAGCTCAATACAACAAGCAGGAACAATACAAGTTTCTTCATCATGCCCAAATGTACAAAAGGGATTGATTTGTAAAATAGTTTTAACAGGATGATTGAGCGATTATGAAAAGATTCGTGCCGTTATAAACGGATGCTTCATCCATAAGATCAATGGCATCAGTTTAATCAACAGCATCTGTGGTAAAAAAAATCCCGTCTCATTACTGAAACGGGATGCGGTTGTTATGCTGCGGTGTAAGTACGCTTAGCGGCGATGGTACATATTGGGCTGCTCGGGCAGCTCTTTGTGATCTTTATCGTATGCACGGATGATGGCCTTCACCAAACGGTGACGTACCACATCTTCTTCATCCAGTTCAATATGACTGATACCATCGATGTTCTTCAGAATGCGGATCCCTTTTTCCAAACCGCTGCGTTGGTTTTTTGGCAAATCCACCTGCGACAGATCGCCGGTGATGATGGCTTTTGCATTGGCACCAATACGGGTGAGGAACATTTTCAACTGCAGATCAGTTGTATTCTGCGCTTCATCCAGAATAATGAATGCATTATCCAACGTACGGCCACGCATATACGCCAACGGTGCAATTTCAATT